>JBKKCN010000612.1:0-7100 GCA_046712525.1 Candidatus Rokuibacteriota bacterium | reverse complement strand
GATCACGGCGGCGGGCGTGATCGTGCTCGCCACCGCGATGGGGAAATGAGGCTCGGTGTAAGGCGCCAGGTGCAGGCGCGCCTCCCGCAGCTCGAACCAGTCGGTCTTCATCGTCACCGGCTCCTCGCACGCGAGCAGCCGCATGATCGCCTCCAGCGCCTCGTCCATGCGTGGCCGCTGCGTCACCGGCTCGATGCCCATCATGTACGCGTCGGACACGAGCGCGCCCGGCCCGCAGCCGAGCATGCCCCGACCACGCGTCATGTGGTCGAGCTGTACGAAGCGCTGGGCGACGAGCAGCGGATGGTGATACGGCAGGCTCGTGACACCCGAGCCGAGCATGATGTGACGCGTGCGCTCGGCGGCGGCTGCGATGAACATCTCGGGAGAGGCGATCAGCTCCCAGCCTGCGGAGTGGTGCTCCCCCACCCACACCTCGTCGTAGCCGAGGTAGTCGAGCCACTCGATGAGCTCCATGTCACGCCCGAGCGCCAGGGTGGGATTCTCCCCGATGCGATGGAACGGAGCCAGGAAGATGCCGAACTTGAGTCCTTTGTGGGCCATGGCCCCGACTCTAGCACGAGAGGTTTGCGCGCATTTCGCGTACCATGCCCGGCACGGAGGAACCGCGATGGCGAAGCTGCAGGTCCTCGATCCGACCGGCTATCCCCCGAAGATCTCCGCCAAGGTACTGGCGCCGCGCCTCGACACGCTGAACGGCCGTACCGTTTATCTCGTCGACTGCCGCTTCGACGACTCCGGAGTGTTCCTCGAGCAGATGCGGGCGTGGTTCGCCGAGCATATGCCGGCGGTGACGACTGTCTTGAAGCCCATCTCGAGCGTCTATCTGGTGGACGATCCGACGACGTGGGAGGAGATCAAGGCGCGCGGTCACGCCGCGATCCTCGGCGTCGGCCACTGAAGCACCTGCGCGCCGGCGGTCGCCGCGCACGCGATGACGATCGAAGCGAAATACGGCGTGCCCACCGTGGCCATGCACACGGACAAGTTCGACAAGGTCGTGCGCTCGGTGGCCGAGGTGAACGGCATGCCGGACCTGGCCCAGGTCTTCGTGCCCCAGCCGATCATGGGCAAGACGCCGGCGCAGCTGCGCGCCTACGTGGACGGCAAGGATCCAGTCACGGGCCGCACCGTCATGCAGGAAGTCATCGAGGGGCTCACCCGGCCTCCCCGCGGCACCTCCGCGGCCGTGGAGTACGAACGCTCGACGCCGCGCCTGGTCGAGGCCGACACGGAGGACCGGCTGCACGCGCTGTTCCTCGAGCGGAGGTGGACGGACGGGCTGCCGATTGTGCTGCCGACGGAGGAGCGCGTGGCCGCAATGCTGGCGGGCACCCGCCGCAAGCCCGCCGAGATCGTCGGGCGCATGCGCTCGACTCACTTCCGCGAATACTGGGAATACACCGTGGAGAAGGTCGCGGTGAACGCCGTGATGGCGGGCGCGCGGCCGGAGTACTTTCCGGTGATCCTCGCGCTCGCGGCCACCGGCGTCACCGCCCGCAGCTCATCGTCGAGCGCGATGGCGAGCATGGCCGTCGTCAACGGGCCCGTGTGCAGCGAGATCGGCATGAACTCGGGCACGGGCGCGATGGGCCCCTACCACCAGGCCAACGCCACCATCGGCCGCGCGTATGGGCTGCTGTCGCAGAACGGACAGGGCGGCTCGGTGCCCGGGCTCTCCTACATGGGCAATCAGGGCAACAACTACGCCTACAACAGCATCACGTTCGCCGAGAACGAGGAGCGCAGCCCGTGGGAGCCGTTCCACGTCCAGCACGGATTCGGCGCCGCCGACAGCGCCGTGAGCGTCTTCTCGGGCGTGCGCTCCACGGCCTTCACGCTCGGCCTGCGCCAGACGCACTGGCGCGAGCACGTGCGCCACATGCTGCGCGGCATGGATCCCCACGGCCCGCCCGTGCTGCTGCTCGATCCCATCGCCGCGCGGCAGTTCGTCGACCGGGGCGGGTTCCCGAAGAAGGACGCGCTCATCGACTGGCTCTACGAGACGGCCCGCATGCGCGCGAGCGAGTACTGGGACTATCAGCTCATCCAGAACTACGTCTACCCGCGCGCGACGTTCGGCGAGGAGCCGTGGGCCACGAATCTCAAAGCGGCGCCCGACGCGGAGATCCCCATGTTCCGTCGCGAGGACATCCACGTGATCGTCGTGGGCGGTGAGACGAACGGCTACTGGCGCATCATGGGCTGCAATTACCAGAAAACGGTCTCGGTCGACGACTGGCGCTAGAGACAGCATGAGTGACCGGGGCATCCACGCCGTCCGCGAACACCTCGCCAAGCTGCCACCGTCCAGCACGCTCACGCTCGAGCAGCGGCGCGCGCAGTACGAGCGCGCGGAGCGGGTCTTCCCCACGCCGGCCGACGTGACCATCGAGCACGTGACGGCTCCCGGGCGGCCCGGGGAGTGGCTACGGCCGCCGGGAGTCCGCTCCGACGCCGCCGTTCTCTACCTGCATGGCGGCGGCTACGTGATCGGCTCGCCGCGCTCGCACCGCCATCTCGCCGCCGCCATCGCGCGCGCGGCGGGCACACGCGCGTTGCTGCTCGACTACCGCCTCGCCCCCGAGCACCCCTTCCCCGCCGCGCTCGACGACGCCGTGGCCGCATACGAGTGGCTGCTGGGCCAGGGTCTCTCGCCCGCGCGCATCGTGGTAGCGGGCGACTCCGCGGGCGGCGGCCTCACGGTAGCCATGCTGCTCGCCCTGCGCGAGCGCGGCCTGCCGCGGCCCGCGGGCGGCGTCTGCATCTCGCCCTGGGTCGATCTCACGGGGGGCGGCGCCAGCTACACGACGCGGGCCGCCGCCGATCCCATCGTGACCCGCGACGGCATCGACGCGATGGCCCAGGCCTACGTCGGCGCCGGGAATCGCAAGGCGCCGCTGATCTCGCCGCTCTTCGCCGATCTGCACGACCTGCCGCCCCTGCTCGTCCACGTCGGCAGCGACGAGGTCCTGCTGGACGACGCGCGCGGTCTTGCCGAGATCGCGCGCTCGGCCGGCGTCGACGTGACGCTCGAAGAATGGCCTGACATGGTACATGTTTGGCACTGGTTCCTTCCGATGCTGGACGAGGCTCAGGCAGCCGTCGCCGGCATCGGTACCTTCGTGCGCGCCCGCATCGCCTGACGGGCGCCGGAGAGATTCCCCCATGGCCCAGCTCGACTCCCGCGTCGTCCTGATCACCGGTGCCGCGCGCGGGATCGGCGCCGCCTCCGCGCGCCGGCTCGCCGCCGACGGTGCCCGCCTCGTGCTCGCCGATGTCGATGGCCCCTCGGTCGACAAGCTGGCCGCCGAGCTCAAGGGCGTCGCCGTGCACGCCGACGTCACGCAGGCCGGGGACATCTCGCGCATGATCGACGAGGCGTACCAGCGCTGGGGCCGGCTCGACGTGCTGTTCAACAATGCCGGCGTCATCCGCGTGCAGCCGATGCTGGCCGTCACGGAGGCGGAGTGGGACCGGGTGATGACCGTCAACCTCAAGGCCGTGTTCTTCGTGCTGCAGGCGGCGGCGCGACGCATGAAGGAACAGCCGCCGATGGCGGGCTCCGCCCTGCGCGGCAAGCTCATCCAGACCGCCTCCATCGCCGGCTATCGCGGCGGCAATCACCTGATGACGCCCTACTCCGCCACCAAGGCAGGGGTGATCAGCCTCACGCGCTCCGCCGCGCAGGCGCTCGCCGCGGACCGCATCACCTCGAACTGCGTGTGCCCGGGCGCCGTCGAGACGGCGATGTGGGAGCAGATCGACGGCGAGCTGGCCGCGCTCCACGGCCTGGCGCCGCGCGAGGCCTGGAAGAAGCGGATCGCGGGTATTCCCCTGGGGCGGCCGGAAACGGCGGACGACGTGGCCGGGGTCGTCGCCTTTCTCGCGGGGCCGGACTCCGACTACATGACGGGACAGGCCATCAAGGTCGACGGCGGCCTGGTGATGGGCGACTAGTCCTGCTCGAGCCTCAGCATGGCGGACAACGGCTCCCGCTGTTGCCGCCACTGTTCGGGGACCCCTCGCTCGCCGTCATGCATGACGACGATGCCGCCGACGATCGCGCACAGCGTGTCGCAGTCGCCGAAACGGGAGACCGCGGTCCACAACGCGTCAGCGTAATCCTCGAGGTGGTGGCACGCGCACCAGAGCGCGAAGGGCACGGTATCCTGCGCCAGGATGCGCATGCCATTGCCGACGAGATGGACGACGTCATCCACCTGCGTGTCGGCGTCGAGCGCGGCGGCCTTCTCGATCGCGTCCCGTGTCTCGCCCGGCGGCCACATCCAGGACGGCAGCAAAGAGGCCGCCCGGCTCCGACGGCCGTGCGGCCACCCACGCGGCGGCGGCGGCGACCGCCATGGCCCCCGCCTGCCCTTCGAGGTGAGCGTGGGTGACCTCCGCCGAAAGGCGTGCCTCCGCCGCCGCCGTCGGCAGATCTCCGGCGAAGTAGGCGCCGATGGGCGCGGCGCGCATCGCCCCGCCGTTTCCCATCGATCCCCTGCCCCCGAACGCGGCACTGGACACCTGCCGCCACGGCCGTCCTCGCGCGATGTCCGCGAGGATCCTGTGAGCCGTGCTCCCGTAGCCTCGAGTCGGATCGAGCTGGTATTTCCGCGCGAAACGGCTGGCGAGCCAATCCTGTTCGGTCCGGCCATGATGCTGCAGGGTCTCGACGATCGACATGGCCATCACCGTGTCGTCGGTGTAAGGCCACATACCAGGCATGACCTCGCGCCGCTGCATGCGCGCCACGGTCGTTCCCGGGTGCGCCAGCAGCTGCTCGCCGAACGCGTCGCCCACCGACAGACCCTCCAGCGACCGCAGCGCGCGCTGCATCCGGACGTCGTGATCCGCCGGTGTGTTCATCGCCCTCTACCCTAAGCCTTCCCATCAGACGCCGGGTCATGGATAATCGCGCCGCGCTTCGCACATCATGACGACGACCGACCGCGGCTCGTTTCAGAAGACCACCATCGGTGCGCTCCCCGAGCGCGCGACGCAACGGTGGGGGGCGCGCGAGGCGCTCTATTTTCGCGGACGGCGATGGACGTTCTCCGACCTCGCCGCCGGCGTGGATCGCGTCGCCCGCGGCCTCATCGCCCTCGGCATCCGGCCCCGTGACAAGGTTGCGCTCTGGATGCTCAACCGGCCGGAGTGGATCGAGATCGCCTTCGCGGTGATGAAGATCGGTGGAGTGCTCGTGCCCGTCAACACGCGACTGCGCACCGAGGACGTCGCGTACATCGTCGATCAGTCCGACACGAGCACGCTCATCCTGGCCGAGCGCTCCGGGCCCATCGATTACCTGGGCATGGTGCGCGAGCTCGTGCCCGTGGACGGCCCCAGCCGCTTGCCGAAGCTCGAGCGCCTCGTGGTGATCGGCGACGAGCGGCGCGCCGCCACGGTGCCGTGGATGGACGTGCTCGAGCGCGCCGACGGCGTCGACGCGCGGGCGCTGGCGGCTCGCGCGGCCGCCGTCCATCCAGAGGACCTCGCCTTTCTCATGTACACGTCGGGGACGACGGGTTTTCCGAAGGGCGTCATGCACAGCCATCGCATGATCCGCAACGTGACCGATCGCGCCTTTCGCCTCGCCATCACCGAGCAGGACGTCATCATGATGTACCTGCCCCTGTTCCACCTCTTCGCGTTCTCCGAGGGGATGCTGACGTCGATGATCAGCGGCGCCCGCCAGGTGCTGACCGAATCGTTCGACGCCGCCGAGAGCCTGGATCTGATCGCCAGCGAGCGCGCGACGGTGATCCACGGCTTCGACACGCACTACAAGGAGCTGGGAGAGGCGCACGACCGCCGGCCGCGCGACGTGTCCAGCATCCGCACCGGCATCCTGGCCGCCGGCATGTCGAGCTCGACGCCGATCGCCCGGCGCGCGCGCAAGCTCTTGGGCCCCCTCGTCTCGGGCTACGGGATGAGCGAGTTCGGCGTCGGCGTCACCATCGGCGCGCTCGATTCCACCGAAGAGCAATCCTGCGAAGCCTCGGGCTACCCGGCCCCCGGCTACGAGATCCGCGTGGTCGACCCGGCCACGGGGCACGATCAGCCCGCGGGCACGCCCGGTGAGATCCTCGTGCGCGGCTACACGGTCACGCGCGGCTACTACAACAAGCCTGAAGCGACTGCGGCCACCATCGACGCCGACGGCTTCGTGCACACGGGCGACATGGGCGTCCTGCGTCCCGACGGCCACCTGCGCTTCGTGGGCCGCTACAAGGACATGCTGAAGATCGGCGGCGAAAACGTGGACCCGATGGAGGTGGAGGCCTATCTGATGTCCCACCCCGACATCAATCTCGCCGCGGTGGTGAGCTATCCCGACCCGCGGCTCAGCGAAGTCGGTGTGGCCTTCGTCCGCTGCGAGCCGGGCCGCGCGCTCACCGAAGACGACGTGATCGCCCACTGCCGCGGCCGCATCGCCAGCTTCAAGATCCCGCGCGCCGTCATCTTCGTGGAGGAGTTCCCGATGACCAGCTCGGGCAAGATCCAGAAAGTGAAGCTGCGAGAGGAAGCGCTGCGGCGCTGCCAGGAGGCCTCACGATGACGTTCCACACGCTCACGCTCAAGGCGGTCGACGTGAGAGCGGTCGTCGTCCCCCTCCAGCGCCCCGTCGTCTCCAAGGTCGGCCTCTTTGATCAATGGCCGATGATCCTCATCGATCTGTACACCGAGCAAGGCATCGTGGGGCGAAGCTACCTGGAGCCCTATCTCA
The DNA here is from genome assembly GCA_046712525.1 of Candidatus Rokuibacteriota bacterium. Lineage (GTDB taxonomy): Bacteria > Methylomirabilota > Methylomirabilia > Rokubacteriales > CSP1-6 > JBBDXO01. The sequence continues at coordinate 346 of JBKKCN010000612.1, read as the reverse complement.
AGCACGCCGTTGCGTACATCGTTCCCGCCCTCCACGACCTCGCCAGGACTCGCACGGGGCAGCCCGTTCGGCCGCTCGATGACTTTCACGCCGGGCGAAAGTCGCTGAACCTCGTGGGCTACGAAGGCATCACGATGATCGCGGTGGCCGGTCTCGACATGGCGGCATGGGACGCGCTCGCCAAGGCCGCTGGCATGCCGCTCGCCGTGTTCCTGGGTGGATCGCTGGCGCCGGTGCCCGCCTACAACAGCAACGGGCTGTGGCTGACCGACGTGGCACCACTCGGCGCCCAGGCCGCCGCGCTCGTCGCCGAGGGCGACTTCAAAGCGTTGAAGCTGCGCCTGGG
>JBKKCN010000611.1:0-3906 GCA_046712525.1 Candidatus Rokuibacteriota bacterium | reverse complement strand
AATGCTCTCCCGCACGGCGCAGCGCCGGCGGGCGGCGCGGGTCGGGCGTGGGGGGCCGGGACCCGTTTCCCTCTCAACTAGGACCGGGCAAGGCGTGCCGGTGGAGCCCAGCCACCCTCGATGCGAGGCGGCCACCATCCACGTGGTCGCCGGTCCCCCACGCCCGACCCGCGCCGCCCGCCGGCGCCGGTAGACGGGAGGAAAGTCTACGCGGAGCGGTAGTTGTCGAACTGGAGCGCGATGCCGAGGTCTTTGTCGCGAAGGAGAGCGATGATCTTCTGAAGATCGTCCCGATTCTTGCCGGTCACGCGCACCTTGTCCTCGTTGATCGAGGCCTGCACGCGAACCTTGGAGTCCTTGATCAGGCGCACGATCTCCTTGGCCTTCTCGATGGGAATGCCCTGCTGCAGCGTAATCTTCTGCCGCAGGGTGTCGCCCGCGGCCATTTCCACGTCGCCGTAGGTCAGGCCCTTGAGGGGGATGCCGCGCTTGTGGAGCTTGGTCTGGAGGATGTCCGTCACCGCCTTCAGCTTCATGTCGTCGGCGGCGACGAGCGTGATCTCCGTCTTCTCCTGCTTGATCTCGTTCTTGCTGCCCTTGAGGTCGTAGCGCGTGTCGACCTCGCGACGGGCTTGGTCGAGGGCGTTGGTGACTTCCTGCATGTCGATCTTGCAGACGATGTCGAAGGAGTTCTCGGCGGCCATGCCGGTATTCTACCGCAGCGGAATTGTGGCGGCACCCTTGGGAGGCTCGAAGGTGAAGAGCTTGTCGGGGAGGCCGGTGTTGATGGCGAGCTTGGTGAACTGCATCGTCACCGTGTTCTCGAACTGATCGTAGACCACCGCCTTCCGGACCTCCCACGACTTGGGATCGATAGACAGGATGAGCCGGACGAGCGTGGGCTGCGGCTGCTTGGGCGTGAGATCGAGCACCACGTTGCCGTCCTTGTCGGTGGGCTGCGCGGGGTTCAGGAAGCGCACGCCGAAGTGATCACGCAGCGTGGCGAGCCCCGTCAGAAAGCTGCCCGCGGGCCCCGCCAGCGCCTCCGGCGCCTTGCCGACGTTCACCTGGTTGAGGGTGGGAGTGTAGATCCAGATCGACTTGCCGTCGGAGACGATCTGCTGCGGCGTCGGCTCCGTGTACTCCCACCGCAGCTTGCCACCCTTCTTGAGATACATGGTGCCCTGGGCGGCGATGTTCTGGTTCAGGCTCTTGTTGAACGCCGTCTGCGAGAAGTCGGCCTTCAGATCCGTCATGCGCCCGTACGCGGACTGCAGGCCGCGCACGACGTCCTCGAGAGTCATCGTCTGCGCGTGGACGACGGTGGTCGCCAGCACGAGCACGATGGCACCGATCGCTCTCAGCATCGTCATGGCCTCACTCTACACGACGGTCGCCGGGGTCGCCGCATTCACCCCGCAAAGCGGACGGGTCGGTCCACCACCTCCGCGAGAAGGGCGAGATAGTCCGCGCGCGACACGGTGGCCGCGCCCATGGACGTGATGTGGGCGGAGGGAACCTGGGCGTCGATCAGGGTGACACCTACGCGGCACGCGTGCTGCACGAGAGCCACCATGGCGATCTTGGAGGCGTCGGGGGCACGGTGGAACATCGACTCCGCCGCGAAGAGACCGCCGATGGCGAGGCCGTAGAGCCCGCCCGCGAGCGCGCCCTCCATCCAGACCTCCACGCTGTGTGCCCACCCCTGCTCGTGCAGGCGGCCGTACGCACGGCGGAGGCCTGGAGTGATCCACGTCTGCTCGCGCTCGGCGCATCCGGCCACCACCTCGTCGAAGGCGGCGTTGATGGTGACGGCAAACGCCCCCCGTCGCAGGGTGCGGGCGAGACGGCGCGAGACTCGCAGCCCGTCGATGGCAATGACGGCACGCGGATCGGGTGACCACCAGAGCAGCTCGTGCTGCTCGAACGGCCACGGGAAGATCCCCTGCCGGTAGGCGGCGATGAGGGTGGCGGGCTCCAGGTCGCCGCCGTGAGCGAGAAAGCCTTCCGTGTCCGCCTCGCGCGGATCGGGAAATCGGAAGCGGGCGCGGCCAACGGCGGAGGCGGGCGGTGTCGGCCGCACCTCGATCGGAAGAGAGGGAATCAGCCCTTCAGGATGTCACGACGCGAGAGGCGCCAACGGTCGCTCATCTGGACTCCTCCTGTCTCGGAAGGCACGAACGATTCTGGAGTGCGCGAACTTTGAGGCAGATGCGGGGTAGTGTCAAGCGGCGGCAGGCGACAGCGGGGCAAGCGGCTACTCGCTGGTGACTCTCAGCACCTCCTCGACGGTGGTCACACCCTCGATGACCTTGGCGAGCCCTGCCTCGCGCAGCGTGCGCATGCCCTGGTCGCGGGCCGCCTTGCACAATTCCGTGGTGGTTGCGTTGCCCACCATGAGGTCGCGAATCTCGCGCGTGATGGGCATCACCTCGTAGATCGCGAGGCGGCCTCTCAGCCCGGTGAAGCTGCAAGCGCTGCAGCCCTTGCCCCTGGCGAGCGTGAGCACGCCGTGGCCCTGGACGGCGTAGCCGTACGGCGCGAGGCTGCCCTCGTCGGCGTCGTACGTCGTCTTGCACTCCTCGCAGATCTTGCGCACGAGGCGCTGGGCCACGACGAGGCGCAGCGAGGACGACAGGAGAAAGGGCGGCAATCCCATGTCGAGCAGCCGCGCCACCGCCGAGGGGGCATCGGTGGTGTGCAGGGTGCTCAGCACGAGATGTCCGGTGAGGGCCGCACGATTCGCGATCTGCGCCGTCTCCAGATCGCGCATCTCACCCACCAGGATGATGTCAGGATCGTGGCGCAGGAACGAGCGCAGCGCGGAGGCGAAGCTGAGCCCGATCTCGTCGTTGACCTGCACCTGGTTCACGCGCGGCAGGTTGTATTCGACGGGATCCTCGAGCGTCAGGATGTGCACGTTGGGCGAGTTCACCGTCTGCAGCGCCGAGTAGAGCGTCGTGGTCTTGCCGGATCCGGTGGGTCCGGTGACGAGGATGAGGCCGTGCGGGCTCTTCACCGCTTTCTGGAACTGCTCGAGGCTCCACTGGTCGAAGCCGAGCTGGTTGAGGTCGAGCTTGAGCGCCGACTTGTCGAGCAGCCGCAGCACCACGCTCTCGCCGAAGAGCGCCGGAATGATCGACACGCGAAAGTCGATCTCGCGCCCTCCTTCGCGGAACTTGATGCGCCCGTCCTGGGGCAGCCGGCGCTCGGCGATATCGAGGTTCGCCATGATCTTGATGCGGGAGATCACCGCCGGCTCCAGCCGTTTGGCGGGCGTCATGACATCTTGAAGGATCCCATCCACGCGGCAGCGCACCTGGAAGTTCTGCTCACCCGGCTCGAGATGGATGTCGGAGGCGCCGCGCTGGATGCCGTCGAGCAGGATCATGTTCACCAGCCGCACCACCGGGAGCTGGTCGGCGGAGGCCCGCAGCTCCAGCGGGCTCAGCCGCTCCTGGACCGGCGCCTCCTGCGCGTTCGTCTCTGCTTCCGCCTCGCTGAGCGCGCGCGCCAGCGTGGAGCGCGGCGATTCGTAGAAGGTCTCGATCGCCTGGCGGATGTGCGACGGGCGGCAGATGACGGGGAAGACACGCATGCCGGTGCGAAACGCCACGTCGTCGACGGCGGACAGGTTGGTGGGGTCCACCATCGCGAGCGTGATCGCACCCGCCGAGCGTCCGATCGGCATCACCTCGTGCTTGCGAGCGATAGCGCCCGGCACCAGACGGAGAATCTCGGGCGGGATGTCACCCACGGGGAACGAGACGCTGGGCAGCTTGTAGTGATGCGCTTGCGCCGTCATCATCTGTTCTTCCGTCATGAAGCCCAGCCGCACCACCACGCTAGGCAGCTTCTCGTTCGAGCGCTTCATCTCCGTGAGCACGTGCCCGAACTGCTCCGGCG
>JBKKCN010000610.1:0-13886 GCA_046712525.1 Candidatus Rokuibacteriota bacterium | reverse complement strand
CTCGCGCGCATCACGGCCCGCCTCGGAAAATCGGTGGCCAGGGATGATCACGTCGCTGCCGCCGAGCGTATCTTCGAAGAACTTGGTATGACGTTCTGGGCCGGTCAGCTCGCGCACGGGCTCGGCTGACGCCGCGTCTGATCACCTCGCCGTTCCCGGAGAACCCCGATGGATTGCTGCAGCCACGAAGGCCACACCCACGGCGACGCCAAATTCGACATCATCAAGGTCGCCGACGGCGTCCACGCGGCCGTCGCCGCCCCCGCCTACAAGGTGAACTCCAACACGGCCATCATCGAGAGCGACGACGGGGTGATGGTCGTCGACACCCACTCCAAGCCCTCCGCGGCGCACGTGATCATCGAGCACCTGCGCGGGATGACGAAGAAGCCGGTCCGCTACGTCGTCAACACGCATTTTCACTGGGACCACTGGCACGGCAACGAAGCCTACCCGGCGGCGTATCCCAACGCGGAGATCGTGACCAACCAGATCACGCGCGAGGCAATGGTGCGCAAGGGCCTCAAGCGCATCCAGGACCACGTGCGCCAGGTACCCGCCGAGATCGCGCAGCTGAAGACGGCGCTCGCCGCCGCGCGCGCCCCCGAGGAGCGGGCGAAGATCGAGGCGGACGTGCGCTTGGCCGAAGCGTACCTCGCGGAGGTCACGGGGCTGAAGCCGGCGCTGCCCACCATCGCCTTCGAGCGGACGATGAAGCTCTACCGGCGTGACCGCGAGATCCACCTGCTCTACCTGGGGCGTGCCCACACCGAGGGCGATGTGTTCGTGTACCTGCCCAAGGAGAAGGTCGTGATCACGGGCGACGCGGTGATCGGGTGGACGCCCTTCATGGGCGACGGCTACCCCGAGGACTGGGTGGGCACGCTCGACCGCCTCGCCCAGCTCGACTTCACCCACATCATCATGGGCCACGGCGCTCCCGCCGGCCGCGACTGGCTCCGCACGTTTCGCGCGTACATCCACGACATGGTGGAGGCCGTCCGCGAAGAGGCCGCGCGCGGCGCCACCCTGGAGCAGGTGCAGGAGCGCGTGACCGCGCGCCTGGCGCCCACGTACGAGAAGGCGTTCGCGGCCTATGAACATTACCGGCCCTGGCGCGCGGGCCTCGCGAAGAACATCGAGCGGACATTCGCGCTGGTGAGCTGATCAGCGGCCTGGACCGGTTCCGCACCGCGCAGGACGCTTCTCAGGCGGCGCTTCGCGGTGGCGTTGCGCGAGCTACAGCGGGGTCGGAAAACCAGCCACTGGATCTGGTACGTGTTCCCTCAGCTCGCGGGGCTGGGACGATCTTCGTATGCCGTCCACTATGGCCTGGCCGGAGTCGAGGAAGCGGCCGACTACCTTCGCGATCCCGTGCTGGGCGCGCGGCTCGTCGAGGCGGCCGCCGCCGTGCGGGCGCACGTGTGCGACGGCAAGCGCGCACGCATCGAGCATGTCATGGGCTCCGACATCGACGCGATCAAGCTCGTCTCGAGCATGACGCTGTTCGGGCACGTGGCGAAGACGGTGTCCGCCCTGGATCCCCAACCGACGTTCGCTGCCATGGCAGAGCACGCCGACGCGATTCTGGCCGCGGCGGCCGCTCAGGGATATGCCCGCTGCACCTATACACTCGAACGCTTGCACGCCGGCTGAGCACAGCTCACGGCGTGCTCGTGCGTGCGCGCCGGCGGCGGGCAGCGCGGTAGAACAACGCAGCGGCGAAGATCACCCCGTACAAGGCGACGATCGCGGCGAAAAGAACCCACAGGCTGGTGCTTGTCTGAACCGACCGCACGCCACGAAAGTACGCCATGAGCCCGAAGGGCACCGCGCTCACCACGAGGGCGGTGACGGGGAGAAACGGAGAGGGAATCCGCATCGGGTCCCGCTCCCAGTGATCGCGAAACCAGCCGCCCAGGGCCACTCCGACGAGAAGCAGGAGCGCCGTGGAGAGGAGACGCCACAAGTCGTCGTGCCCTTGGCCCAGCAGGAGGCCCACGACAGCTCCGCCCACGATCATGGCGAGCAGCACATTGCCCCACTGCCTCATGCGCACGTCGACTTGCAACACCTTGTCATCGACCAGGACATTCACTTCCCGCATCGCGTGGACAAGCCGGCCGGCCTGCGCCAGCGTCAGCGGCGCCGTGACGCCGGCGGCCGTGCGGAGTCCGTGCGCGAGCGTGGCGTGAGTGCCGGTGCCGATGATGTCGACGAGGTACCCACCCTTCGGGTGCCGGCGGACGATCACGTCGCACGGTCCACTCCGTGCGAGCGAGGGTGGGCTGTCAGTCATGCTGTGTGGACGGTTAGCGCTTGTACACCAGGAGCACGCGGTTGTCGAAGTCGTTGAGCGAGTTGGGCAGGTCGACCCGTCGGAACGTGAGTGAGGGCCATCGAGTCTTCCACCGTGCTACCGCCCGCTCCACGGTCCGCACCGCCTCCACGTTGAGGTCTTCGATGACGTAGACACCTCCGCGGGCGAGCTTGTGGATGGAACGCTCGAAGAAGCAGACGTTGGCCGTCGCCACGTGCAAGGCGTCCTCCACGATGACGTCCATCTCGCTGGAGATCCGGCCCCACATCTGCCCGATGGCCCGGGCCGACGTCTGATCGCAGTAGAACGTCTTGATGCGGTCGGTCTGAAACAACACCCGTCGATCGATGTCGCCGCCGTACACCTCGGCCTGTGGAAAGTAGTCGCGCCATGCGTACAGGGAGGCGACGGGTTTGCCGTCAGGCCCCATGCTGAACGGGATATCCGGGTGGTTGGTACCCAGTCCCAGTTCACACACCTTCAGCCGGTCCTGTCGGCGCGAGCTGAACACCGCGTGGTAGAGCGTCGGTAGTTGTGTCACCCCAGCCCTTTGTCGCTACCGTACTTTCGCATCAACAGACAGAGCTCGGTCGTGTCGGTCGGCGTGGTTCCTTCATCGCCTCGATGCCTCGAGGCCGACCTGGCAGGACGCCATCAGGGGTCTCATGCCCAACGTCTCGGCGAGGTTTCGAGCCTCCGTGAAATGCCCGCGGCCCGCCTCCACGTCGCCCCGGTCGGAAGCGATGTCTCCGAGCAACGCATGGATCCAGGCCTCGTTGCCCATCTCCCCATGGCGCTGCGCGAACTCGAGGGCTGTTCGCGCCGTCGTCTCCGCGTCGTCGAGTTGCCCCGCCCGCCGATAGATCTCACCGAGCGTTCCCACCCACCAGGCGCGGTCGACGAATGCGCCGGCGCCCTCCTGGAGCTCGATGGCCTCTTTGAGCAACGGAATGGCGTCCGACGCGCGGCCGGCCCGCGCATACCCATGACCGAGGATCGTCAGGGCTCGCATCGTTTGCCCGACGAACTTGTTCTCCCGGCACATCGCCACGATCGGCTCCAGAAGGCGAATGGCCTCCGCCGGCTCTCCCTGGTAGAGCAGGAGGTGGCCGTGCGCGATCGCCAGGGGCGCCTTGCTGTAGAGATGATCGGCCGCCTGCGCGACTCGTTCGCCCCGACGGAGTAGCTCGAGCGCGCGCGGCCCCTCCCCCATCTCGACGAGGCACTGGGCGGCGAGCGCGCAGGCGCCGGAGTACGGAAGTCCGGAGAGGCCGAAGCGTTCCGTCTCGCGCGGGCCTTCGAGCGTGTCGATGATCGTGTGGTAGTGCTCGAGGGCCAGCCGGAACCGGCCCTGAGCGTGATAACAGCCGCCGAGGTAGTAGTGCCCGGTCACTTCGAGCCCGACATCGTGTCGGCGCGCCCCCGCCTCGAGGCATCGGTGTCCATAGCCGATCGCGCGATCGTACTCGCCCTTCGCCCAGTAATATTGCAGGAAAAACGAGTAGACCACGTCCAGACGTTCCGTCTCGTTGTGCTCAGTCCCCAGCGCTTCTGCCTCGCGGAAGACCTCGAGCAGTCGCTCGAGGTGTCCACCGCGCCACAATGGAGCCCGGAGGGCCAGCCGCGCGTCGATGGCCGCCCGCACGGATTCCCGCGTCACCGGGACGCGCGCCAACGCGTCCAGGGCTCGCTGATAGTGGGCGGCGGCCTCTGCGTCGACGCAGAGCGCCGCCGCGCGATCGGCGGCCTGACGACCGTAGCGTGCTGCCTTCTCCCAGACCTCGCCCCGCGACGCGTGATGGGCGAGCCGTTCGATTTGCTCGGCCGACCGATCAGCGTATTGCGCCTCGATCGCCTCCACCATGCGCGCGTGAAGCGCGCGACGACGTTCGGCGAGCAAGCCACCATACGTGACCTCGTGCGTGAGGGCGTGCTTGAACGTGTACTCGAGCTCGGGAAAGAGCTTCGACTCGTACAGGAATTCGCTCTCCTGGAGCCGGTTCAGCCCTGCGCGGAGCGCGTCATCCGGAAGGTCTGCGACCGCCTGCAGCAGGGTGTACGGGAGATCCTTCCCCACCACCGACGCCGCCTGTAGAAGCTGCTTGTCGTCGGACGACAGCCGATCGATGCGCGCGGCCAGGATCGCCTGGACGCTCGGCGGGACCACGATGGGCACCCCGGCCCGCGCAAGCCGATACCGGCCGGGCTCTCCCACCAGCACCCGCGCCTCGACGAGCGTGCGCACCGATTCCTCGAGAAACAGCGGATTGCCGTCGGTGCGCTCGACCAGCGCCTCGATCAACGGTCGCAGGCTGGGATCGTCTCCGACCAGCGGCCCCAGGAACTCTTGCGCGCTGGCCGCCGGCAACGGCTCGATCGGCAACTGCCGGTAGAACGTCTTGTGGCTCCAGGTGTGACGATACTCGGGACGATAGTTGACGGCGATCAGCAGCGGCGCGGTGGGGAGGCTCTCGACGAGCGAGTCGAGGAGCGCCTGGGTCTCCGAGTCTATCCAGTGCAGATCCTCGAAGACCAGCAGCACAGGCTGGGCCTGCGTCTCGCGGAGCAGAAGGCGCTTGACGCTGTCGAGCGTGCTCTGGCGCCGTTGGGGAGGTGACTGCTGCAGGAACGGGCTGTCATCGGGAAGCGCATCGAGCAATCCGAGCACGGGGGGAACGACGTCCTTCAGCCCCTCGTCCAGTGTGAGCACCGTCCCCGTCACCTTCGTCCGGATGCCGCGAGGATCCTCCCGCTCCTCGATCTTGAAGTAGCTTTTCAGCATGTCGAGCACCGGGAGATAGGAGTACGCTCGCCCATACGACACCGAGCTGCCTTGCAGGATCGCCCAGCCGCGCGTGCGGTGGGAGTTCAGGAACTCATAGAAGAGCCGCGACTTGCCGACGCCGGGCTCGCCGACCACGGCGATGAGCTGCCCGCGGCCGGCGGCCGCCTGCTCGAGCCCCTGCCGCATCTGATCGAGCTCGCGATCGCGCCCAACGAAGCGCGTGAGACCTCGGACCACCGACCGCTGCAACCGCGTGCGGACGGTCCCGGCTCCGATCGCCTCGTACACGTCAACAGGCTCCGACACGCCCTTGATGTTCACCAGCCCGAGCGGTTTCACCTGCACGTAGTCCTCCGCGAGGCGGAGGGTCTCGGCCGATAGCAAGATGGAACCCGGCATTGCCGTCTGCTCCATCCGTGCCGCCAGATGTGTCGTCTGCCCCACGGCGGTGTAATCCATCCGGAGATCGCTGCCCACGGACCGCACGATGACCTCGCCGGAGTTCAGTCCGATGCGGATCTGGATCGGCACCCCGGCCGTGCGCTGCACCTCCTCGGCATAGCGCCGGATCGACTCCTGCATCCGCAGCGCCGCGTAGCAGGCGCGCACGGCGTGATCCTCGTGGGCCAGGGGCGCGCCGAACAGCGCCATGATCCCATCGCCCATCACCTGGTTAACCGTGCCTTCGTATCGGTGGACGGCCTCCATCATGCGTTCGAGGACGGCGTCAAGGAGCTTGCGTGCATCTTCGGGATCGCGGTCCGCGAGCAGCTCCATCGACCCTTTGAGGTCCGCGAAGAGCACCGTCACCTGCTTGCGCTCGCCTTCGAGCGCGCTCCTGGAGGTGAGAATCCTCTCTGCGAGGTGTCTGGGGGTGTACGACTCGGGCGAGGCAAAACGGGGCTTCGCGGCCTTGGCGAGCGGCGCCGCGCACTGGCCGCAGAATTTATTTTCAGGAGGGTTAATTACTCCGCACGACGGGCAGACACAGGCGAGCGGCGCCGCGCACTGGCCGCAGAATTTCATCCCGGCCGGATTCTCCGCTTCGCATCGGGGACACTTCATGCCTCGCCTCCGCCGGGCATGACGGTGGTGGCGAAGCGCTCCATGCGCTCGAGGCCTTCGGTGAGGCTGGGGCTACGGAAGTCGAAGATGAGCTCGCTCACGCCGAGGCGGGTGAAGGTCGCGATGTCCTCCACGACCTGATCCGTGGTGCCGGAGAACGGACGGCGCTCACCTCCGGCGGCTGCGCGCGCAGCATCGTAGATGGGAGCCTTGTAGGAGATCGTCAGCGCACGCGGATCCCGTCCCTCCGCCTCCGTGAGACGAAACAGCTCGTCCAGGAGCCCACGCAGCTCGGCGGGCGCCAGCGGCACCGCCGGGTTGGCTCCCACCGGATGCCAGCCGTCACCGAAGCGCGCCGCTCTCCGCAGCGCGGCCTTCGTGTGGCCGCCGACCCAGATGGGCGGATGCGGCTTCTGTACCGGCTGCGGCAGACAGCGGATGGCATCGAAGCGGTAGAACTCGCCCTCGAACGAGGCCGGACTTTCCGTCCACAGGGTCTTGAAGATGCGCAGGTACTCGTCGCTGACGGCGCCACGCCGGTCGAAGTCGGCGGCGCCGAGCGCCTCGAACTCTTCCCGCAGCCACCCCACGCCCACCCCCACCGTCACCCGCCCGCCGGACAGCACGTCGATGGTCGCGAGCGTCTTGGCCGTCGCCACCGGATTGCGGTAGGGCAGGATCATCACGCTGGTCACCAGGCGCAGCGTGGATGTCTTGCCGGCGACGAAGGCCATGAGGGCGAGCTGGTCCAGGGCATCGCCCTGTCCCGGGAAGGCGCCGTCCACCGTGTACGGGTATTTCGACTTGATCACGACGGGGAAGACGATGTGGTCGGAGATCATCACGGAGCTGAAGCCGAGCTTCTCGGCGCGGCCGACGAGGGTCTCCAGCGCGTGCGGCGTCGCCGTCTCGCCGCGCGTGGGCAGGTAGAAGCCATAGCGCATGCGGGGCATCAGCGCATGACGGAGGCGTAGGCGTCGAGGAGCGGGAGAACCTTGTCCTTGTCCGCGGAGGGCAGGCCGAAGATGGCGCGATCCACGCCGGCGGCGGCCAGCGACTCGATCGCGCTCTTGTCGGGCTTGGCGAAGAAGATCGAGATGGAGATGGAGTTCGGGTCGCGACCCGCCTTCTCCGCGCGGCGGCGCAGCTCGGGGATCTTCGCCACCGGGTTGGTGTGCGGGCGCGAGATTGGCATCCAGCCGTCGGCGAACTCGATGACGCGATCGAACGTCTTGGGGCCATCCCCGCCCATCACGATGGGAGGATGGGGCTTCTGAACGGGCTTGGGATGCGCCCGCATGCGATCGAAGTTCACGAACTCGCCGTGGAACTCCGCCTCCTCCTTGGTCCAGATCTCCTTCATCGCCAGCACCCGCTCGCGCAGCACGCGCCACCGCGTCTTGAACTGCGTGCCGTGGTTCTCCATCTCCTCCGCGTTCCACCCGCCGCCGATGCCGAAGACGGCGCGGCCGTTGGACAGCCGGTCCAGGGTGGCCACCTCCTTGGCGGTCACGATCGGATCGCGCTCGACCACGAGGCAGATGCCCGTGCCCAGCCGGAGCCGCGACGTGGTCATCGCCGCCGCCGTGAGCGACAGGAAGGGGTCGTACGCGCTCCAGTACTCTTTCGGCAGATCGCCTCCGCCCGGAAACGGGCTACGCCGGCTCGCCGGGATGTGCGTGTGCTCGGGAAACCACACCGACTCGAAGTTGCGCTCCTCGAGCGCGCGGCCGAGGTCACCGGGCGCGATCGAGTAGTCCGTGGGAAACATCACGACGCCGAATTTCATGGTAGGTATCCTCCTGAAGCAGCGGGTGCGACGATTATAGGAGGCAATGTCCAATGGCACGACTCGAAGTACTGTCGGTCTCACAGATCCAGGATCCAGAGCTGCGCGCGATGCTCGAGGCCTCCGGCGACGAGATGTACGGGGTGTACGGCCACTGCCCCGATCTCTTCAAGGCCTTCCTGCACTTCTACCGGCCCGCCAAGTACGGCGGACACCTGCCCTTCGCGCTCAAAGAGCTGGTGCGGCTGCGCGTCGCCGCGCTCAACGATTGCGCGCGCTGACAGGCCGCGCGCGAGCCCTCGGAGAGGGCGCCCGGCCTGTACGATGACCTGCTACCCAAGCTGAGCGGCGAGCGCGCCTCGAGCGAGCGCGAGCAAGCGGCGCTCGAGTTCGCGGAGCGCCTGGCCACCGACCACACAGGTATCGACGACGCGTTCATGGCGCGGCTGCGCCGGGTGTTCAACGACGCCGAAGTGGTCGAGCTCGGCCTCATCACCGCCGCCTTCATCATGCTGGGACGGCTGCACCGTGCGTTCGGGGTGGTGCCGATGGGCCCGCACAGTCATCGGGTGCTCGCGGAGGGAGCCCCGTAGGCGTGAGGCGCGCCGTGCATTCCAGCGGGGGCATCGCCCGTCTCATGTGCCGACGGGCGTGCGGGACCGCCCGGACGCGGTCGTCGTTGGCCCGCTCCCCTTCCTCTACGCGGACCGGCATCGCATCATCGACTTCGCGACGCGGAATCGGCTCCCTCTCATGGGCATCGATCGTGCCTTCACGGACGCTGGAGCCCTGATCTCGTATAACTCGAACGCGAAAGAATACTGGCGGACCGTCGCAGCCGATGTGGACCGTATCTTGAGAGGTGCGAAACCCGCCAATCTCCCCATCGAGCGCCCGAGCCACTACGAGCTGGTGGTCAACCTCAAAACCGCCAAGGCCCTCGGCGTAACGATACCGCCGTCACTGCTGCTACGGGCGGATCACGTGATCGACTGAAGGCAATCGCGACGCGTAAGCGCCCGCGCAACCCGTTTCCGCCTTCACGAGGCGACAACACGCCCTGAGACTTTCGCTTGACAGCCTCATCCACCGGCGATGGCGGCGTGTCGCCGATGCCCTATAAATGCCGCCCAGCAGCCGCATGAATCGGCGTGGCCGACGAATGTGACGGAAAACCAAAAAAAACATCGCTTGTCCCGGAATCGCCAGTCGTGGAGGCGCGCAGATGGCTTCGAAACCCGGGTATAGAGTCCCAAGAAAGGGGGACTCGGGATGGAGAGCCTTTCGCCAGACATCTTCGCTGCCCCGGAGCACGTCGCGGAACTTGACCGCCTGGGAGACGAGATCGCCGCGCTGTCGGCGCACCTCGACGCAGCCAGCGCGCGCCTGCTCGACCTCATTCGCGAGTTCGACGCGCGCCAGGGTTGGGGCAACGGATTCCGCTCCTGTGCCGCGTGGCTGAGCTGGCGCGTGGGGCTCGATCTTGGGGCAGCGCGCGAGAAGGTGCGCGTGGCGCACGCCCTCGGAACGTTGCCGCGGCTGGCCAGGGCCCTCGCCATCGGAGAGCTCTCCTACTCCAAGGTCCGCGCCCTGACCCGCGTGGCCACGCCGGACACCGAAGAGCGGTTGCTGGCGGTGGGACGGGCCGGCACCACGGAGCACGTCGAGCGCATCGTGCGTGGCTGGCGGCGTGTGGATCGGATTGCCGAGAACCGCGAGGCCGTCCGGCAGCACAAGCGCCGTGAGCTTCACGTGTATCCGGACGAGGACGGCATGTTCGTCGTGCGTGGGCGGCTGACGCCAGAAGTGGGGACGCTGCTGCTGCGGGCGCTCGACGGCGGCCGCGAGACGGTACGCGAACAGATCCGCGCTGAGGATCGCCCCTCTCTCGGTGAACAGCAGGCGGATGCCCTGGCATTGCTCGCGGAGACGGCGCTCCATCACGGACTTGATCCCGGTGCGCCGGGAGAACGTTACCAGGTGGTGGTTCACGTCGACGCCGCAGTCCTCGCGGATGCGGATCAACCGGGACAGTCGGTGCTCGAAGACGGTGGGCGCGTTTCAGCTGAAACGTCGCGTCGCTTGGCGTGCGATGCGAGCCGGGTTGTCATGCGCCACGATGCCGATGGGCACGTTGTGGAGGTCGGCGCGCGCACGCGGACGATTCCGCCCGCCTTACGCAGAGCGCTCCACCATCGTGACCGCGGCTGCCGCTTTCCGGGCTGCGGGCTGCCGTTCGGGCAGGGCCATCACGTCCGCCATTGGGCGCAGGGCGGCCCGACGACGCTCTCGAACCTGGCCATGCTCTGTCGCCGGCATCATCGCGCGGTTCACGAGGAGGGTTTTCAGGTCGATCGACAGCCCGACGGCACGCTGCAGTTCCGGTGGCCAGACGGCCAGCCCTTACCCGACGTGCCGTCTCCACCCGCCGTGCCCGCCGATCCTGAGCAGGTGCTCCGCACCGGCCACGTCGCGCAGGGGTTGCGCATCCACGCACGGACGGCCTGTCCATGCTGGATGGGGGAGCGCCTGAATGTGGGCTACGCGATCGACGTCTTGCATCCGCTGGCCGTTGGGCGGTCCCCCACACCGTAGTAGACGCCGCCGCCGACCGGTACTGCGCCGACAGCCTTACACGGGCTTCGCGCTCACCAGAATGAACGCGACGAGACACGGCGCGTCGCTACGATTGGCCCACGCGTGATTCGTGCCGCGCTGAACGAGAGTGTCGCCCGATCTCATCAGCGTTTCCCCTTCGTCCATGAGCGCGTAGATCTCGCCGCTGAGGACGATGGCGTAATCGACCGTGGATGTCTTGTGCATGCCGGGATGGCGGGCGCCGTCAGGGTCGAGGGCGTGGTTGGCGCCCATGGCGGCGAAGGCGGCGTCGCGATCGAAGGTCCGGGCCTTCGATTCCGGGGGGAACTCGACAACACGGAAGATGGTGCCGCCTGCGGGCGGCTCCAGCACGACTTTTCGCGCGGCCGCGTCCGCGTGCCCCTCGTTGCTGGCGGGCGTGGTGTCGGTCACCCACAAGTTCGTGAGCGCGAAATCGGGGCGGCCGGGCAGCGCCAGGACGTGCGGTGACGGGCCGTCGCTCAGGATCACCGATCGGCCCTTTTCATCGTGCCCGGTCACGATACGACGGATCTCTCTCAGCATCCTTCCCTCCCCGACGGATCTCCTACACGCTTCCCCACACGTCGCGCGCGAGCCCGACGCAGAGGGCGAGCTTGGCTTTCTCGTCGTCGAGGCTGATCTCGTTGCCTTCGGCGGTGGACGAGAAGCCGCACTGAGGGCTGACGGCGAGCTGCTCGAGGAGCACGTACTTGGCGGCCTCGTCGAGCCGGCGCTTGAGCGCGTCCTTGTCCTCGAGGCGGCCCGACTTCGTGGTCACCAGCCCGAGTACCACGCGCACGTTCGCGGGCACGAAGCGCAGCGGTGAGAAGTCGCCGGAGCGCGCGTCGTCGAACTCGAGGAAGAAGCCGTCGTAGGGCAGCTCGTTGAAGATCACCTCCGCCACTCGCTCGTAGCCGCCCTGCGTGCGCCAGCTCGACCGGAAGTTACCCCGGCACAGGTGCGTGCAGATCGTCAGGTCGCGCGGCTTGTCGCGCAGCGTGGCCTGGACGAGCTTCACGGACAGCCGCAGCTGGGCATCGGGATCCTCGCCCGCCGCCGCGCTCTGCTTGCGGAAGTCCTCGTCGCAGAGATACGCGAGGCTGACGTCGTCGAGCTGCAGGTAGCGACAGCCCGCCGCATAGAGGTCGGCGATCTCGGCGCGATAGGCGGCGGCGGTGTCCTCCACGAAGGCGTCGAGATCCGGGTAGACGGCCGTGTCGATGTTGGCGCGGCCCACTTGCGAGTACAGCATGCACGGCGACGGGATGGTCAGCTTGGGCGTGCGCGACACGACGGAGTCCAGGTACTTGAAGGCGTCCACGAAGATGGGCCGGGGCCGGGTGATGCGGCTGCGCACCTGCAGATCCGGGCGCGTGAAGAACACTTCGCCTGTCTTGCCGTGGAAGGTGACGGGCACGGTCTTGCCTTCGCTCGCGAGCCCGCCGAGGCCGAGAATGAAATCCATGTGCCACGACTTGCGGCGCAGCTCTCCGTCAGTGATGCCCTGCAGGCCGATGCCTTCCTGCAGCGCCACCACGTCGCGGATGGCGGCGTCCTGGGCGGCGCGCAGGTCGGCCGCGCTCGCGCGTCCGGCCTCGACCTCCAGCCTGAGCGCCTTGAGTGACGGCGGACGCAGGAGGCTGCCGACGTGATCGGCGCGGAAGGGCGGGCGCGAGGCGGCCATCGACGTCACCGTGCCGCCGGCACCGCCGGTGGCAGCGCGGACTCGAGCTGGACCTTGTGTCCCCACAGGCTGCCGCGGTCGTGACGCTGCACCTGCCACGTGGCGTCGTCGATCAGCCGTCCGCCCCAGCCGTACTCGATCTCGAAGCCCGACGGCGTCATGACGTAGAAGGACACCATCTGATCGTTGGAATGGCGGCCGATGCCCGTCGCCAGCGGTGCCCCCGTCTTGACGGCCACATCGAGCGCGGTACCGACGTCGTCGAGGGCATTCGTCTCCACCATGAAGTGCCACATCTTCTTGTCGCGGCTGCGCGGCGAGTCCACGCTGCGGGGCTGGAAGGCGATCGAGTGGTGGCGCGGGTTGCAGTGCAGGAAGACCATGGTGCCGATGTAGTCCGAGATGCGAAAGCCGAGCGCGTCCATGAGCAGCTTCACGCTCTCCGCCGGGCTCTCGGAGCGCAGCACGACGTGACCGAAGCCGAGCGCGCCCGTCATGAAGCCGGACATGGGGCGCGCGGGCACGAAGGGCGGATCCCAGCGCATGTGCGGGCCCACGGAAAGCTCGAAGGGCAGCCCGCCCGTCTCGAACTTCACGAGGTCGACCACGCGGCGGTCGCCGATCTCCGCCGCCGTTCCCTGCGTCACGCGCACGCCGGCTCCGCGCAGAGCCGCCTTGCCGGCCTCGTAGGCGGTGTGCGTGGGCGCCTGCACGCCGATATAGAGAACGTCGTCCTCACCGCTCGGGTGCAGGGCGATGCGGTGGTGGTACTCGTCCATTCTCAAGTAGACGGCGCCGTCGGCGCCGCCCTCCGTCACTTGCATGCCGAGCACGTCCGCGGCGAAGCTCCGCCAGCGCGCCATGTCGCTGACGCCGATCCCGACGTACGCCACCTGTGAGTCACTCATTTCTTCGCCTCCTGAATAACACGCCACACGCGCTCGGCGGTGGCGGGCATGTCCAGCTCACGCACGCCGAGCGGCGCGAGCGCGTCGAGGACCGCGTTCATCACGGCAGGCAGCGCGCCCACGGTGCCCGCCTCCCCCGCTCCCTTGGCGCCGATCGGGTTGAGCTTCGTCGGCACCGGGTTGTTGCCGATGTGCATCTCGGGCAGCGTGTCGAAGCGCGGGATCGCATAGTCCATGAACGATCCCGTCAAGAGCTGGCCCGATTCCGCGTCGTACACGACCTCTTCCATGAGCGCCTGCCCCACTCCCTGCGCGACGCCGCCGTGGATCTGCCCCTTCAGCATCACCGGGTTCACGACGGTGCCCACGTCGTCGACGACCGCATAGCCGACGATCGACACCGCGCCCGTCTCGGGGTCGATCTCCACCTCGCACACGTGGCAGCCGTTGGGCCACGTATCCTGCTTCGGCACAAAGGTGCCCGTCTCGTAGAGGCCCGGCTCGAGGCCGGGCGGGAGCTGCCCGGGCTGGAAGGCGGCCTTGACGACCTCCTTGAGAGCGAGGTTACGATCGGTGCCCTTCACCGTGAAGCGGCCATCGGCGAACACGATATCGCCCTCTGCCGCTTCCATCAGCCGCGCGGCGATCCTCGTGGACTTCGCGATCACCTTGTCGGCGGCCGTCCACAACGCGCTGCCGCCGATGACGGTGGAGCG
>JBKKCN010000609.1:0-16678 GCA_046712525.1 Candidatus Rokuibacteriota bacterium | reverse complement strand
GCTCGGCGCTCGCTTCCAGCGGCAGCAGGATGTACGTGGGGTCGCCGGACAGGTGCAGCAGCACGAACACCACCGCGATCACGCCCACGAGGGCGGCGACGGCGCGGAGGCTGCGGCGCACGACGTGGCGGATCATGTGCGCGCGCGGGGCCTCAGCTCCCGATGGCGGTGAGCGCTCGTCTGACGATGGCCCGCGTCACGTCCACCTTGTAGCCGTTGGTGGCGAGCGGCCGCGCCTTGGCGAGGACGGCGTCCGCGGCGCGGCTGATGGCCTCCGCCGTCATCGGTGCGGCTCCCAGCACCTTCTCCGCCTCCGTGGCCCGGAACGGGTACGGCGCCACCCCGCCCAGCGCGATGCGCACCGGCACGCCCGGCGCCCACGCCACCGCCACTTCGGAGAGCGCAAAGTCCCACGTGTCGCGGATGCGGTGCTTGATGAAGGCGCTGCGTGCACCCGTGGGCGGCGCCGGCACGTCGACACCGACCAGGATGTCGGCGGGGCCGAGCACCGTCTCGCTGACGCTCCGAGGTCCCTTGAAGAACTCCTCGATCGGGAGCGAGCGCTCGCCACCGGGACCGGCGATCCGTACGCGTGCCCCGAAGGCCATGAGGGCCGGCGCCAGGTCCGACGGGTGCGACATGATGCAGATGCCGAGGCCGAGGAACGAGAAGTACGTGCTGTGATTGCCCGGCAGCGCGAAGCACTGCTTGCCACCCCGCTTGAAGCACTCGAAGGCCGGATGACGGAAGTACCAGCACCACGGCCGCTGGCAGAGATTGCCACCCACGGTGCCCATGTGGCGGATGGGCAGGGTGGCCACGGAGGCCGCCGCCTGCGCCAGCGCCGGGTACCTCTCCAGTACCACCGGATGGCGCTCGAGGTCGGCGAGCCTGACGGTGGCGCCGATGCGAAGGCCGCCCTCCGGCGAGGACACCACGGCGTCCATCCCGGTCACTGTCTTGATGTTGATCAGCACGTCGGGCATCGGCATCTTCGCGCCCGCGATCCTGTCCTTCATCAGTCCGAGGAGATCGGTGCCGCCTGCGAGCAGCTTGGCGCGGTCGCCGTAGTGGCCGAGCCAGCGCACCGCCTCCGCCACACTCTCCGCGTCGACGTGCTCGAGAAGCGGCAGCTCATCCAGCAAGATGAGCCCCCGCACGCTTGCGCGCCTCCACGATGCGGGCGGCGGTGATGGGCAGCTCGTTGATGCCGAAGCCGAGCGCGTGGCGCACGGCATTACGGATGGCCGGCATCACGCCGATGAGCGGCGCCTCGCCCACGGGCTTCGCCGAGTACGGGTAGTACGTGTCCTCGCCTTCCACGTTCAGCGTTTCGATATGTGGTGTTTCCATCGCCGTCGGCGTCCGGTACTGGTGGACGTCCGTGTTGAGAATGATTCCCGTCTTGCCGTCGATCTCCGGCTCCTCGTAAAGAGCGTAGCCGAGCCCCATCACCACCGCGCCGAACTGCTGCGACTCCACGAGCTTGGGATTGATGGGCTGGCCGATGTCGTGCGAGGACACGAAACGCAGGATCTTGACCTGGCCCGTCTCCACGTCCACTTCCACCTCGACCGCGTGCGCGCCGAAGACCCTGAATTCCACGCCGGCAGGATTGGGCCCGCGGCTGCCCGTCGCGCGCAGCTCGCCCTCGCCGATGAGCGCGCACGCCTCCGTGAACGACATCCCCTTCGACGCGTCGTCGCGCACGCAGATGCGATCGTCGGCGGCCATGAGGCGTTCCGGCGCCACGCCGAGTCGGGGAGCCACCAGCTCGAAGAGCTGGCCGCGCACGAGCGAGGCCGCCTGCAGCGTGGCGGGTCCGACCTCGATGGTGATGCGCGAGGCGTGGCTGGAGGGCGCGTAATGCGTCCCCTGCGTGTCGCCGTAGTGCATCGCGATGCGATCGGTGCTGATGCCGAGCTCCTCGGCCGCAATCATCGGCAGCACCGTGACCTGGCCCGCGCCGATCTCCACCACGCCCGCCCGCAGCTCGACGCTGGCGTCGGCGCGCACGACGACGTCGGCCTTGGCACTGAAGGGCGCGTACCCCGAGCGCTCCAGGCAGTAGCTGGCCATGCCGATGCCGCGCCGCTTGGCTCCCGTCTGGTGCGCAAGGCCGTCCCGGCGCTCCCACCCGATCGCCTGCGTCACCTTCTCCATGCAGACATCCAGGCGCTTGGACGAGTACGGGATCTTCTTGTCCTCGTCGTACCAGGACGAATAGTTCCGGCGGCGCACGGCGAGCGGATCCATCCCGAGGGCGGCGGCGAGATCGTCGATCGAGCTTTCCATGCAAAAGGCCGCGATGGGATCGAGGACGCCGCGCTGGGGGCCCGTGGGCGGGGTCGTCGTGTACACGGCGGTGATCCTCACGCTCACGTTGGGGCAGCGGTAGAGCTCCCAGATCTGGTGCAGCGTCAGCGCGTATTTGCCGGCGTACAGGCTGCCGGAGCCGAGATCGAGTAGCACGTCGCAGTCCACCGCCGTGAGCGTGCCGTCGCGTTTGGCGCCCAGCTTCATGCCGACTTCCGCTGCGTACCGGCGCGGATGGCTCAGAAACTCCTCGGGGCGCGTGAGCTCGAGCTTCACCGGCCGTCCCGCCATCATGGCGAGGCGCGCCGCGTAGTGAACCACCCGCTGTGCGCCCGCCTTGGAGCCGAAGCCGCCCCCCATGTACTTCACGACCACACGCACGTCGTCTTCGGCCAATCCGAGCGACTTCGCGAGCTGCAGCTTCACGTTCCACACGCCCTGCGAGGACTCGTACACGGTGAGGTGCTTGCCGTCCCAGTCCGCGATCGTGCAGCGGGTCTGGATGTCCACGTGGTACTGCGTGGGCAGGCGGAACGTCCCTTCGGTGACGACGTCGGCCTCCGCGAGCCCCGCCGCCACGTCGCCGCGATGGACGTGATACACGGGCTGCTGCACGTTGCCCTGTCGCGGCTGCTGGTAGTCGAGCACCGGCACCACGGGCGCATCGGGCTTCATCGCGTCCCGCGGCGTAAAGGCGGGGGCGAGCACCTCGTACTCGACGTCGATGAGCTCGAGCGCGTGCAGGGCGATGTCGATCGAATCCGCGGCCACCGCCGCCACTTCCTGCCCCGTGTAGGCGATGTCCTCCGGGAACGCCGGCTGCGGAATCATGTACCAGTACGTGCACCAGTCCTTGGCGTTGTCTTTCGTGAGGATGGCCCGCACGCCGGGCAGCGCGGCCGCCCGCGTGACGTCGATGCGCTTGATGCGCGCGTGGGCATGGGGCGACCGCAAGACTTTCGCGTGCAGCATGCCGGGCAACGACATGTCGGAGGAGTACATGGCCGCCCCCGTCACCTTCTCTCGCGCGTCGCGGCGGTCCACGGACGTTCCGATCACACGCAGGGCGTGCTCGAGCGAGGGTGGGATCTCGCCTTCGACCAGCAGCCGCGACTTGCTCCGGACGCTCATCGGACTCCCCCTTGCCCGCGCTCGCGGAGCGCGCGCGCCGCCGCCATCGTCGCCTTCACGGTGTTGGGATACGTCCCGCACCGGCACAGGTTGCCGGCGATGGCCTCGCGTACGTCCTCTTCCGCCGGCGTGAGCGTCCGGTCCAGGAGCGCTTTCACCGACATCAGCATGCCGGGAATGCAAATGCCGCACTGCACCGCGTCGTGCTCGATGAACGCGGCCTGCAGCGCGTGCAAGCCCTCCGGTGTCTCCAGTCCCTCCACGGTCTCCACCGTGTGGCCGCCCGTCTCCACCGCCAGCACCGTGCACGAAAAGACCGGGCGCCCGTTCATGAGCACGGTGCAGCTGCCGCACTCCGCGCGGTTGCAGCCGACTTTCGTGCCCGTGAGGCGCAGATCCTCGCGCAGCAGCTCGGCAAGGGTCTGGCGCGACGCCACCGTGAGCTCGCGCCGCTCACCGTTGACGACGAGCGCGATGGATTTCGACGTGGCGCCGCCTCCCACCGCCGGCGTCACCGCCACCTCAGGCGCCCACCGGCCGCAGTCCCGTGACGCCGAGCTCGCTCCGTGGCTTCATGCACGTCTCCACCGCGGTGGCCGCGTACACGCGCGCAATGCTCAGCATGTCGTCGATCTTGACCGCTTCACCGCCGATGCCGAGCCCTTCGCTGTCGCTCTCGCCGCGGTAGCGCACCCCGCCCGCGCCGAACACCACCGCCTCCATCGCCTGCTCGCGCATGATGCACGTGTCGTCACTGTAGCTGGCGAGAGGATTCGTGCAGCGCTCGTAGGGGCCGATCACCTGCTCGAAGTGCTTCATGGTGGAGCGGTACACGAAGGAGTCGCGGCTCGTGCTGTTCGAGGCCTTGGAGAGGAACACCTCCATCTCGACGTCGAGCTCCGCGTCCTTCCGCTTGAGGCCGCGGAGGAACTCGCGCATCGCCCGCTCCGCGCCGAGCGGCGTGAAGCCGAGCGGCGTCCGTAAATCGACGTACGCGCAGCACACCGCCGGCGACGCCCACGGCTTGTAGGGCCAGCCGGACTCGATGGCGCCCACGGAGAGGCCGGGCGTGTAGAAGGCGTCCTCGTGGGTCTCGGCATGGGCGGCCATCTCCTTCCCGAAGTCGCGCTCGAGGGCGGTGATCACCTCGAACATCTTGCCGATGGCGGTCTTGCCCTTCTCGGGAAAGCACGCGCGCACCATGTCGCCGCGCGTGGTGAGCTTGACGAAGAGCAGGCCGAGGCGGCTGCGCAACACACCCATGTGGGTGGGCTCCGGCGCCAGCGCGTAGTCGGCGAGATACCCGTGATTCAGGAGATGCCGGGTGCCGATGCCGCCCCCGTTGTAGAGCTCACCCTCGTAGGAGCGGAGGATGCCCTTCACGGGTGCCTTCTCGATCTCGCCCGCCACGCCCGCCACCACCAGATCGCCGCGCAACGGAACTCCCGCCTGCTTCACGGCGATGGCCGCGCACACCATGGCCGCCACGCCACCCTTCATGTTGTACGCGCCGCAGCCGAGCACGTGGCCGTGACGCACGAAGCCCTTGGCCCGGCTCGCGGGCCCCTGCGGCCCCGTCATCGGATAGTCCTCCGCCTCCACACCGGTGATCGATGTGTCGAGGTGGCCGTTGAACATCACGCGCGGCCCGTCGCCGTCGCCGCGGATGACGCCGACGGCGTTGGCGCGGCCCGGCGCCACCGACTGCAGCTCCACCTCGAGGCCGCCGCGGCGCATGTAGTCGACGAGGTACTCCGCCACCGCCTGCTCTTCACCCGTGCGGCTCGGAATGCTGACGAGATCGACGGCCAGGCGCGTGACGGTGTCGGAGTCGATGTTCTCGAGCGCCTTCTTGATGGCGACGTCCACGTTCATCGAGCGAGCCTCCGGGACATTACGGACGAGGCGGAGCCGTTCATGGCGCCTCCCACTTCGCCCGGCAGGATGCCGTTCAGGGTGCTGGCGCGCGCGCACTCGAGGTGCCCGCGCATGAGCCGCTCCGCCGCCTCCGCGTCGTGCTCCTTGAGAGCGGCGAGGATCTGCTGATGCTCCTTCCACGTCTCGCCCAGACGCGCCAGCGTCGAGGGCCACAGCACGCGCACCCGGTGCACCTGGTCCTGCATGTCCATGAGAAACGACGCCAGGCGCTTGTTGCGCGTGCACGCGAAGATCACCGCGTGGAACTCACGGTTCAGCCGCAGCGACCGCTCCGCGGAGGGCCGGTCCTTGCGGTCCTCCTCGGCGCGCAGCAGGTCTTCGAGGTGGCGGAGCTGCTCGTCGGTGATCAGGTCCGCGGCGATGCGCGCCGCCATGCCTTCCAGCGGCGCGCGCATCTGGTAGATCTCGAGGATGTCTTCGACGCTCGGCTGCGACACGAAGCTCCCCCGCTGGGGCACGACCAGAATCAGCCCTTCCGCTTCCAGGCGCCGGAACGCCTCCCGCACCGGCGTGCGGCTGAGACCGAAGCGCTCGGCGACCTGGTTCTCCGTGATGCGCTCCATCGGCTTCAGGGTGCCGGCCAGGATTGCGTTCTTCAGCTTCGTGTAGACCGTGGAGCGATGCTGCTCGCTCGCCGCACCTCCCGCGGTGGAGTGACGCGCACTGCGCGCCCCCCCGTGGGACGGGGTGACCGACGACCGACTAGCGCGCACCGGGCACCTGGAAGTAGTACACGATCGCCTTGCTCCCCGTGATCGCATGCGGGCTCCACGCCACGTCGCGCCGCTTCGCCCACAGCTCGTCCTGCGCGTGCACGAAGAGCCACGTGGCCTCCTCGTGGGCGGTGCGGTACAGCTCCTGGTAGACCTTGCGGCGCTTCTCGAGGTCGGTCTCGGCCCGCCCCTGCTTCACGAGCTCCTGGATCTTCGGCAGCGTCATGTGCGGGCGCATGAAGATCCAGTTCAGCATCGGATCGGGCTCGAACTGCGTCCCCCACGCCACCGAGGTCATGCCCTGGAACGTGCCCTCCTGCGCGTCCTTCTGGATCTTGGCGCGCTCCGTGGGCACCAGCTTCACGCGGATGCCCACCTGACGGAGCTGACCCGCCACCGCCTCGGTGATCTCCGTATCTTTCAGGAACACGCCGGAGGAGGTGCTCCAGGTGGTGTCGAAACCTTGAGGATGCCCGGCCTCCGCGAGCAGCTGCCGGGCGCGCGCGGGATCGTACGGGTGCGGCTTGAGGCCGGGATCGAAGCCGAGCCATGCCGACGTGAAGGGGCCCGCGAGCACGACGCCGCGTCCGCCGAGCACGTTGCGCACGATGGCGTCGCGGTTGACGGCGAGGTTGGCCGCTTCGCGGACCTTGCGGTTGTCGAAGGGCGCCTGGGTCAGATTGAAGGGGTAGATGATGATGCGCCCGCCCTTCACCGGCACCACCTGGGTCTCCCCCGCGTCCAGCATGTCGAGCTGCGGGACCGGCGGCGTCGCGATGATGTCCACGCCGCCGCTGCGCAGCTCGGCCGCGCGCGTGGTGGCGTCCTTGATGGGACGGAACACGAGTCGCGCCGGCTTCACGGCGCCGCGCCAGTACGACGGGTTCGCTTCCAGCACGAGCTGCTGGTCGCGCTTCCATTCCACGAAGCGGTACGGTCCCGTCCCCACCGGCTGCTGGTTGAATCCCTGTGCGCCCGCCTTTTCACGCGCGTCGCGGGGCAGGATCTGCAGCCGGGTCAGGTTGAAGAGCAGGCTTGCCTGAGGCTCGGCGGTGACGATGTCCACCGTCGACGCATCCCGGACCTCCGCGCGCTGGATCCCGCGCGCATACACAGAGCGGCGGTTCTTCGCGTCCGCGTACTGCTCGAAGGAATACTTCACGTCCTCGGCGTCCAGCGCCTTGCCGTTGTGGAAGGTCACGCCCTTGCGCAGACGGAACCGCCACGTGGTGGCGTTGACGTTCTCCCAGCGCTCGGCGAGCAGACCCACGGGCTTGAGGTCGTCGCCCTCGATGCCCACGAGGGTGTCGAAGATGTGCTGCTGGTACACCTCGGACGTGAACAGCATGCTCGTGGGGGGATCGAGACTCTCCGCCTCCTCGCCGATGGCGATCACCCACTGCGCCTTCGGCGCCTGTCCGGTGGCGAGGGGGGCGCCGAGCGCGAGCCCGATGAGAAACACGCTGGCGGTGGCGGCCACGATCTGGTATCGACGCATAGTGCGGTCCTCCCGCGCGCGCATCAGCGCCGCGCTTCGAAATGTGGCATCACCCGCTCCGCGAACAATCGCAGCGACTTCATCGTGCGTAGGTGATCGGTCCCGAAGGCGGCGTAGGCGATGAAGTGGTCCACGCCGAGCCGCTCATACATCTTCAGCTTTTCCACACAGGTCTCAGGTGACCCCGCGACGAGATTCGCTAGCAATTGCTCGGGCTCGAACTCGTCCTCGACGGGCTCGGGCAGCGTGAAGCCGCCCTTCACGGTGGCCTGGTCGCGGAAGAGCCGGGTGAAGAGCCGATGATTGAGCTGGATGGCCTTCATCCCCTCCAGCGCTTCGCCGTCCGTGTCGCCCACGAACGTCATGCGCGACACCGCAAAGCGCGGGCGCTTCGCCGGCTTCACCTCCTGCACGAGCGCCTGCACCTGGTCGTACAGCGTGCGCACGCGGGTGAAGGGCTCGCGCCACGGCGTGGAGAGCAGGCTGTAGCCGCGGCTGATGGCCCAGCGAATGGTGTCGGGCGACCGCGCCGCCACCCAGAACGGCAGCGGCTGTTGCAACGGTCGCGGCACGGAGGTGGCGGGGCCGAAGGCGCACGTCTTGCCGCTGTAGGAGAAGTCGTTCTGGGTGAGCAGGCCGTCCACGATCTCCATGCCCTCGCGCAGGCGCTCGGCGGCGATGGTCTCGTTCACGCCGAATTGCCGGAACTCGTACTCGAAGGCGCCCCGTCCCACGCCCACCTCGAGCCGTCCGTCGGTCAACACGTCCGCCATGCCCAGCTCGCCCGCCAGACGCAGCGGGTTGTAGTAGGGCATGACCAGGATGGCGGTGCCCACGCGAATGCGCCGCGTGCGCGCGGCCGCCTTCACGGCGAACATGAGCGGGGAGGGCGAGGAGATGTAGTGAATGAGGTGGTGCTCGGGAAACCACGCCACCCGGAAGCCGGCCTCGTCCGCCAGCTGCACCATCTCGAGCGCCTGCTCGTACACCTCCTGCGTGCTGGACGACTCGTCCATCCGGTGGCACGCCACGAAGAGACCGAAATCCATCCCACCCCCGTTGTCTTTTGCGTGAGCACGACTTGTATACCAGTGGAGTGCCGAGAGAGTCCTACACGGAGCAGGCCCTGTCAAGCCGAAAGCGGGCTGGTGTACGATTCTCGCTACCGCGCACGAAAGGGGAACGCATGGCGCAGGATCTCCGCAGCTACCTCGACACCGTCAAGCGCAGCAAGGCGGACGATTTCCAGATCGTCTCCAAGGAGATCGACCCCGCCTTCGAGATCACCGCCTTCGTGGTCAAGCTGGAGAAGGAGCGCAGGCAGCGGCCCGTGCTCCTCTTCGAGAACGTCAAGGGCACGAAGTTCCCCGTGCTCACCAACCTGCACGCGAGCCGCTCGCGGCTGGCGCAGGCGATCAACTGCCCGCCCGACCAGATGCTCACGACCTACCTGCGCGCGATGGACAAGCCCATTGCCCCGAAGACGGTGGCCACGGGCCCCGTGAAGGAAGTCATCCTCACCGGGGACAAGATCGACCTGTACGCGCTGCCGCAGATCGTCCACCACGAAGGCGACGCGGGCCCCTACATCACCGCCGCCATCTCGTTCGCCAAGGACCCGACCTCCGCGACGTGGAACTGCGCCTACAACCGCCTCATGATCCAGGGCCGCGACACCACCTCCATCCACCTCACGCTCGGCAAGCACCTCTGGGAGTTTCACCAGATCGCCGAGAAGCGTGGCGAGCCTCTGCCACTGGCCCTCGTGGTGGGCGTGCATCCCGCCATCGCCCTCGGCGCCCTCGCCATCGGCTCCATCGACGAGGACGAGCGCGCCATCATGGGCGCGCTCCTCGGCGAGCCGCTGGAGCTGGTCAAGTGCGAGACGTCCGACGTGCTCGTGCCCGCCCACGCCGAGCTCGTCATCGAGGCCGAGATCCTGCCCCGCGCGCGTACGGCGGAGGGCCCCTTCGGAGAGTTCACCGGCTACAGCCTGGGTGAGCGGCAGCGGGAGATCGTCAAGGTGAAGGCGATCACGCACCGGCGCGATGCCATGTTCCAGGACATCACGGTCGCGCATCTCGATCACCTGCTGCTCTCCACGGTGCCGATGGAGGCCAATCTCTATCGCGCCGTGCGCGCCATGGTGCCCTCGGTGAAGGCGGTGCGGGTGCCGGCGCCCTTCACCTGCTACGTGTCCATCGAGCAGCGCCTCGTGGGCCAGGCCAAGAACGCGATCATGGCGGTGCTCGGCGCCGACCTCTACATGAAGCGCGTGGTGGTGGTGGACACCGACGTGGATGTCTTCGACGACCGCCAGGTGACGTGGGCTATCGCCACCCGCTGCCAGCCCGACCGGGACATCACGATCATCACCAACGCACGGGGCTCGGACCTGGATCCCTCCACGAAGGAGGACGGCTACACGGCGAAGTGGGGCGTGGACGCCACCGCCAAGCCCTCGCTCGAGCGCTACACGCCGCGCCACCGCATGCCGGCGGACGTCATGAAGCGCCTGGACCTCAAGGACTACCTGCCCTGAACTTCGTCGCCCGCCTGGAGGCGACGGCACGCCGGCATCCACACAAGCCGGCGCTCAGGTGGGATGGGGGCAGCCTCACCTACGCGGAGTTGGAGGGCCGCGCCGGCGCGCTTGCGCGCGACCTCGCCGAGCGCGGCGTACGAGCAGGCGATCGGGTCGCCATCTCGCTGCCCAATCGCTGGCCGCTCGCCGCCGTCACCCTCGCCACGCTGAAGCTCGGCGCCACCATCGCTCCCCTCGATCCCCTGCTCAAGCCCGACGAGCGCGCCGGGATCATCGCCGATCTGCAGCCCGCCCTCGTGGTGGAGGACGCCGCGCGCATCGACTCGCACGACTGGCCGGGAATGCCGAGCCCCTCCGCGCCCGCGATGGTGCTCTACACCTCCGGCAGCACGGGCAGGCCCAAGGGGGCGCTGCTCTCGCACGCCGCCGTCACCTTCGCCAACGAGTCGTGGGCGGACGCCGTGATGGCGCTCACTCCCGACGACGTCGTCCTCGCCGTGCTGCCTCTCACCCATGCCTTCGGCTTCAACGGTGCGCTGCTCGCTCCCCTTCTCGCGGGCGCCACCGTCGTCCTCGTGGAACGGTTCACCCCGGAAGCCGTCGCGCACACCATCCGCGAGGGCGGCGTCACCGTCTTTCCGGGCGTGGCCACGATGTTCCGCCGCATGCTCGACGTTGACGATTTCGCCGGCGGACCGCGGCTGCGGCTGGCGGTGTCGGGCGCCGCGCCCTGCCCCTTCGCGCTCGCCGAGGAATGGCGCGCGCGTACGGGCACGCGCATCATCCGCGGCTACGGCATGACCGAGCTCTTTCGGCCCATCTCCTACCTCGCGGGAGACGCGACGGACGTGCCGGCGTCCATCGGCCGCGCGGTGCCCGGCGTGGACCTGCGCGTGGTCGACGACAACGGGCGCACGCTTGGCGCGGGGGAGACCGGCGAGCTCTGGATCCGCACGCCGGGCGCGATGGACGGCTATCTCGGCGCCCACGACGAGTCACGCGCGGTGCTCTCCGACAAGTGGTTCCGGACGGGAGACCTCGCGTGCATCAGCGACGCGGGCTTCGTCACCATCGTCGGGCGCAAGCGAGAGCGCATCCTGCGCGGCGGCTACTCGATCTTTCCCCCGGAAGTGGAGATGCTGCTCCTCACCCATCCCGCCATCGCGGAGGCCGCGGTCATCGGCGTCCCGCATCCCGATCTCGGCGAGGAAGTGGCGGCCTTCGTGGCGCTGCGGCCGGGGGCGGCCGCCACCGTCGAGGACATCGTCGCCTTCTCGCGCGACCGCCTCGCCAGCTTCAAGTATCCGCGCCAGGTCACGATCCTGCCCGCCCTGCCGCGCAGCGCCACCGGCAAGATCCTCAAAGCCCGGCTCGTCCGCTGAGCGCCGCCGTGGACGAGACAACCGTCTATTACGAGCGCCGGGCCGCCGAGTACGACTACATCTATGAGCTGCCCCGCTGGCAGCAAGACCTCGCCACGCTGCGCGACCTCGTGGCCACCTTCGCCGCCGCACGGCGCGTCCTGGAGCTCGCGTGTGGAACCGGCTACTGGACGGAGCGCCTCGCGCGCACGGCCGTGCGCGTGTGGGGCGGGGACGTCAAAGGATCCACGCTGGCGGTAGCGCGCACTCGCGCGTACGGGCCCGCGCGCGTCACGCTCGTGCAGGCGGATGTGTACCGTCCGCTCCCGCTGGCGCCCCGCTTCGACGCCGGCTTCGCGGGCCTGTGGCTCTCCCACGTGGACCGCGCCCGCATGGCGGCCTTCCTGGACACCTTTCACTCGGCGCTCGCGCCCGGCTCGGCGGTGATGCTGTTCGACGAGCGCGAGACGGAGAGCCGCGCGGGCGCCACCGCGCGCATCGATGCAGCGGGCAACCGATACGAGAAGCGCCGCCTCGCCGACGGCTCGCGCTTCGAGATCCTCAAGAACTGGTATGACGCCGCCACGCTGGCGGCGCTCTTCCGCGGGCGCGGCCACGCCTTCTGGTCCCGCGAGCTCGAGCACTTTTGGGTGTGCGGGTATCGTTTATGATGGGGCCGCGAAGGGCCCCCGTGGTGCTCCTCGTGATCGGTAGCGCGCGCGGCGACGGCCTGCAGCTCACCCGAGCCACGGAGAGTCCGCCATGCTCCACGCATTGTTCCAGACCGACGGCAGCATCGTGCCTCTCGTCCTGCGCCTCACGCTGGCCATCGTCATGTTCCCGCACGGAGCGCAGAAAGCGCTGGGATGGTTCGGCGGCCACGGCCTTTCGGGCACGCTCGGCTTCTTTCGCTCCGTTGGCATCCCGACGCCCCTCGGCCTCCTCGTGGTGGCCGCGGAGTTTCTCGGCTCCATCGGTCTCGCGCTCGGTCTGCTCACGCGGCTGGCCGCCTTCGGCATCGTCTGCGTGATGGTGGGCGCCATCGTGACCACGCATCTGCAGCACGGCTTCTTCATGAACTGGTTCGGCACCCAGAAGGGCGAGGGCTACGAATACCACCTGCTCGCCCTCGGCATCGCCATCGCGCTCCTCATCAGCGGCGCGGGCGTGTGGTCACTGGACGCCGCCTTGGCGCGTTAGCGGTCGAGCTCCAGAATGTAGCCCTTGATGCGGGCGGCGTCGGGCGCGGCGGGTTTGAGCGCGAGGTACTTTTCGAAGGCGGCCCGCGCGCTCGTCATGTCCTTGCGCTGGTAGTAGAGCAGGCCGAGCTGCCGGTGCGGCTCCGCCATGGCGGGATCGAGCTCTATCGCTCGCTCATAGCTGGCGAGGGCCTCCTGCGTCCTGTCCCTCTCGTCGTCCATCGCGCGCACCCGTTGTGCTCGCAGACGGTGGAGATCGCCGTAGTACAGGTGGGCCACGGGGTCCTGTGGCGTCACGGCGAGGACGCGGTCGAGCTGTTGCTGCGCGAGCGGAAAGCGGCCGGCGCGGATGTCCTCGTACGCGTTGTCGCGCACGACCGAGCGCAGGCGGATCTTGAATTCCTCGGTGTCTTTCACGCGTGAGGAATCGGCGGCCGCGCTCGCGTAGGTGGTCCTCACGAGCTTTCGTGTCGTATCGATGCGCTCGCTGAGCCGGGAAGGGCTGCCGAAGAAGAACGTCTCGAGGGCGCCGCGGTCTCTGAACTCCTCCCGGAGCGCCTCGAAGACGCGCGGCGCCTCCCGGGGATCGTAGCCGGCGCGCACGAGGGCGTCCATGCCGCCGCGGTCGGCGTCGCGCTCGAGGGCGCGGCCGTAGCCGTGGATGGACGCCACGGCGGCGAGGTGCAGGCCGCGCCCGAGGATTGTGCCGGCCGTCCGGCTCAATACGCCGAGCCCCTCGTACGGGACCGGCTCGTGGCGCGCATCGCGGCTGAACTTCAGCGCATGGCGGTGACTCACGTGCGTCATCTCGTGGCCCAGGATGGTCGCCAGCTGCGCTTCGTTGTCGAGCCGGCTCAGCAGTCCCGTGTGCACGAAGATGTGACCGTTGGGCATCGCGAAGGCGTTGAGGGTGGGGTCGCGCAAGACGCGGACCTTGAAGCCGGGGCCGCCCGCGGCCCGCATCGACTCCGGCACGAGCCGGTCACCGACGCGGGCGAGGTAGTCCTCCAGCAGCGGATCGTCGTAGGGGATGGCGCGCTCGAGGAGGCTGCCCTCCTCCTTCTCGGCCCGTGCCCACAGCGCCCGCTCGTCGGCCTCGGGGCGGAAGGGCTGACCGCCGGCGCCGATGGAATGAACGTCTCCCGTGGCGCACGCGGTGGCGAGGATCGAGAGGCCGACCAGCGAGGCGATCGACAGATGCAGGCGCCGCCGCCTCACCGCGCTCCGCACCTAGTTGAGAGAGCCCAGCTCCTGCCTGACGCGTCGCAGCTCCTGGCGGAACTTGTCGGCATCCTGCACCGAGGGGTAGCGCGTGAGGTAGCGCTCCCACTCCACCGCGCCGTCGTGGAGCTTGCCGAGCTTGACGAGCACGGTGCCCCTGTCGCGCAGGTGCGTGGGCGATTCCGCGTCGACGACGAGAAGGCGGTCGACGACGGTGAGCGCGCGCGCCCATTCCGCCTGCCGCGCGTAGATCGTCTTGAGGTTGCGCAGCATACGGATGACGATCTGGCGCTTGCTGCACGGCGCCCAGTGCGCCTGCTCCAGCTTGACGGGCCGCCCCACCGCGCGCGAGGCGATCTCGGCCGCCGCCTCGGGCGTGACGACCGCGCCGCCGTTGAAGGGATCGATGTACAGCCGTCCCGACGCAAGCTGGGCGCCCACGATGAAGTGGCCGGGGAGCCCCACGCCTTCGATGCCGACGCCGAGCCGCCGGCCGATCTCGATCATCAGCACGGAGAGCGTGATGGGGATCCCCAGCTTGCGGTCGAGCACGTCGTTGAGGCAGCTGTTGCGCGGATCGTAGTACTCGTCGGCATTCCCCCGAAAGCCCTCGTGCTCGAAGAGGAAGGCGCGCAGCCGGGCGAGCCCGTCCCCCTGCTCGCGTGCACCCGCGGACGCCGCGCGCGCGGCGAGGTCATCGAGACGCGCCATCTCTTCGTCGGGGTCGAGGTCGGGGTACTGGATGCGGGCGATGGCGAGGGCGGCGCGGCCGAGGTCGATCTCCGTGTCCGGGATGGTCACGAGATCCTGGAACACGCGCGACTCGGCGTCCATCACGCCATCAGCAGCCCGGCGCGTGATGGACGCCGGCGGTAGCGAGCGCCTTCTTCTGCAGCTCGTCGGCGAGCTCGAGCGTGCGCTGCGCCGCTCGCGCAGCCGCCGCCTGCGTCTGCGGCGTGGTGGCCAGCCGCAGCAGGAGCGAGCGGCCCAGCTCGTGATGGTAGCGCTCGTCGGGCTCGATGACGTCGCGATAGAGGGCGGCGGTGTCGCGGTCGCCCGCACGCTCGCAGAACTCGATGAACTGCCGGTTCTTGACGACGGCGATGGCCTCCCGCGTGAACTGCCCGGCCGCCACCCGCTCCACCGTGGTCGTGAGCCCGTCGAGATACTTGAAGAGGGGCCCGAAGCCGGTGGCGAGAGGGTCGATGGCGGTGGGATCGAAGCCCAGCTGGCGAAGGCGCTCCGCGATCATCCGGTAATGCTTGGCCTCGTCGCCCGCCTGGCGGGCGAAGGCCATCTTCACGAAGACGTCGTCGGTGGCCACGAGCCAGCGCGCCGCGATCTCCGTCGCCTCCACCTCGTTCTTCAGCGCGACCTTCAACAGATTGGGGACGTTGAGCGCGCCCTCCACCTCCGGCTTCAAAGTGGCATCGGGGGCGAGATTGGCGAGCAACGCCTGGTTGTCCGCGTCCAGCTTGCGGACGAACTCTTCGGCCGTCATTTGGACGCCACGCCTTCCTGCAGCAGCCGCGGCAGCTCCTGGGTGAGCGTCTCCTTGGTCACCACGCGCTCACAGCGTGCGTGCCAGGGCTGCGTCTCGCGGGCGAGCGCGTGCGTGGTAAAGGCGAGCACGGGAACGCCCGCCGCCTCCGCGGCGGCGAGCATGCGCTCGTAGTCGAAGCCGCCGGTAAGATCGAGGAGGACGAAACGTGCGTGCGGCAGGCCGGACTCCAGCTCCTCGAGCGTGCGGGTGAACGTGAGCGCCACGTGGGCGAGGCGCGCGGTCTCCCGGATGCGCGCCACGAAGAAGAGATCCTTCACCACCGCGAGGACCCGGCTCTCCGGTCCCTCTCCGGTCCCCGCCACCTCAGGCATGGCTAATCGGCCTGCTCCGTGATGCCGAGCCAGTGCTTGTTCCATTCCGCGATGTGGCTGAGCGTGGTGAGGTCGCGCATGCGGTCGACGTAGACGATGCCGTTGAGGTGGTCGGTCTCGTGCTGGACCACGCGCGCGAAGAACTCCTTGGCCACCACGTCGACCTTCTGCCCCTCGCGGTCCAGGCACTGAAGCCGCACCTCGGTGTAGCGGGGCACGCGCCCGCGCATGTCGGGCACCGAGAGACAACCCTCCCAGCCGTCCTCCATCTCTTCCGTGAGCGGCGTGACGACGGGATTGATGACCACGGTGAGCGGGATGCTGGGCGCGTCGGGATAGCGCGGGTTCGACGAGACCTCGATGACGGCGATCTGCGCCGCCGTGTGCACCTGGTTGGCGGCAAGGCCGGCGCCGTCGTACTCGTGCATGGTGTCGATCATGTCGTCGATGAAGCGCTGCACGGCGGGCGTCGTGATCTTGTCCGGGTCTACCGGGCTCGCCTTCACCCGGAGCACCGGATGACCCAGCCGCGCGACCTTCAGAATGGCCATATCGGCTCGAATTGTAACATGCGCATCACTTCGTCTCCACGCGCCCCACCTTGCGAACGCCCTCCGCCAGCCGTCGCGCGTCGGTCTCGAAGAACTTCTGGAACTCCTCCCCCTGCTTGAAGTTGATGGGCGTCTCGATCTTGTCCATGGCCGCCTTGAAGTCGGGCTCGTTGACGGCCGCGCGCACCGTCTCCCGAAGCTTGGTGAGCACGGGCTCCGGGGTGGCCTTGGGCGCGAAGAGGCCGGCCCAGATGTAGAACCCGGCGTCCGGGTAACCGAGCTCCTTGAAGGTCGGCACGTCCGGCAGCGCCGCCACGCGCTTGTCGCCCC
>JBKKCN010000608.1:0-4878 GCA_046712525.1 Candidatus Rokuibacteriota bacterium | reverse complement strand
CTGCTGCTGATCCAGGGCGTCTCGGAGCTCCTCAAATCGCTCTACGCGGCCCGGACGGGGGAGTTCCTCACGCCGGCGGAGACGATCCAGATATGAGCGGCAACGAGCTGCTCGGCATGGTGATGCTGCTCCTCATGATCGGGGTGATCTTCATCGGCTTCCCGATCAGCTTCACGCTGCTCTTCCTCGCCCTCGTCTGCGGCTGGATCGGCCTCGGCACCGTCGTCTTCGACCTCGCGTACTTCCAGACGATTGGGATGATGAAGGAGCAGACGCTGGCCGCGGTGCCGCTCTTCATCTTCATGGGCTACGTCGTCGAGCAGGCCGGGCTCATGGAGCGCCTGTTCCGTGCCTTCCAGGTCATCCTCGCCCCCGTGCGTGGCTCGCTCTACCTCGGCGTGATCCTCACCGCCACCGTCTTCGCGATGGCCACCGGCATCGTGGGCGCCGCCGTGACGGTGCTCGGTATCATGGCCGCGCCCATCATGATCAAGAGCGGCTACAGTGCCCGGCTCTCCGCGGGCGCGATCGCCGCCGGCGGCACGCTCGGCATCCTGATCCCGCCCAGCGTCATGCTGATCGTCATGGGACCGGTCATCAACGTCTCGGTGGCCAAGCTCTACGCGGCGGCGTTCGGTCCCGGCTTCCTCCTCGCCGGCCTCTACATCGTGTACACGCTCGGGCGGAGCTTCTGGAACCCGGCCCTCGGCCCGCCGGTGCCCAAGGAGGAGCGGGCGGGGTCGTTCGGCCAGATGATCCGCGAGTTCGTCGTCGGCATGGTCCCCCTCGCGCTGCTCATCACCGCCACCCTCGGCACGATCCTGGCGGGCATCGTCACGCCCACCGAGGCCGCCGCCATGGGCGCCTCGGGAGCGATTCTTCTGTCAATCGTCTATCGCCGGTTCACATTGCAGGGCCTGAAGACGGCCACGTTCAACACCATGACCACCTCCAGCATGGTGCTGTTCCTCGCCGTGGCCTCGAACGTCTTCGGCGCCATCTTCGCGCGGCTGGGGAGCGCCACCGTCATCACGAACGCGCTGACGGGACTGCCGGTCCCCCCCTTCGTCACCCTGCTCATCGTGATGGCCCTGATCTTCCTGCTCGGCTGGCCCTTCGAGTGGCCGGCCATCATCTTCGTGTTCATCCCGATCTTCTATCCGGTGATCGCGGCGATGAAGTACGACATGGTGTGGTTCGGCGCGCTGCTGGCAGTGAACCTCCAGACCGCGTACCTCTCGCCGCCCGTGGCCATGTCCGCCTACTACCTCAAGCAGGTGGTGCCGCAGTGGAGCCTGCGCACGATCTACAGGGGCATGGCGGACTTCATGGTGATTCAGGTCATCGCGCTCATCCTGGTAATGGTCTTCCCCGAGATCGCGCTCTGGTTCCCGCGCTGGCTCTTCGGCGATTGATTAGATGGGGGGCCTCGAAGGGCCCCCCAAACCCCCCGACGCTCGGTCGCGTCCCGGGGAACCCGGGAAGCGCCTCGATCAGCCCCCCGACGCTCGGCAGCGCCCCGGCAAAGCCGTGACGCTCCTCGATCCTGCTCAGAGGAGGATGACGGCGCGTGTGATCTCGCCGCGTTCCATCGCGGCGAAACCCTCGTTGATCTGGGCGAGGCCGAGCCGGCGGACGATGGCCTCGATCTTCGCGCTCCGACGTTTGTCACGCACAGGAGATACGGATCAACACATCCCCACTCGTTGATAGCGGAGCGTCGTGTGGACAGCGATTCCGAGCAGGTCGAGCCGTGGCGTATCCCGGACGAGTGCCAGGCTGTTTCCTGTCTTCGTCAGCGTCTTGCGCATCGTCGTCTACCTCACCGCAAACGGGCGGGCGCCGTGAGACACCGTGAGAACGAAGGCATCGTCCCGCTGCAGTTGATACACGATGCGATCGCTCCCGAGGAGTATTTGGCGAAGTGACGGCTCGCCGATTTCGGGAACCCCGCGGCCTGAGCGTGGAGGCGTCTCAAGCCGGTTCACGGCGTGGACGACCTGCTCGACCATCGGGTCTGCGTAGTGATCGCGGGCATCGACCAGCCCACGGCGGGGACCGTGGTCGTGAACGGCGCCGACCTCACACCACTCGACGAGCAGGCGCGCATGCGCAACTTGACACACGACGTGAACCGAGTAGACTCAGCCCCGATCCAGACGGAATCCGGCACGTTCGGAAGGGCAACGAAGGCACCACGGAAGGAGCGGCTCTGATGGCCCACACGCCCGCATCCTCGTCTCGCGTCTCCCGTCGTCGCTTCCTGGCCGGTACCGGAGCGGTCATCGGCGCCGCCACGCTCGGACGCGCGCCCGCCGCGATCGGCCAGCAGGTGCGCGAGCTTCAGGTCTGGCATACCGAAGTCGAGCCGCAGACAGTCAAGATCATCCAGGAGACGAGCGTCGCCGAGTTCGAGCGAAAGTTCCCTGGCTTCAAGGTGCGTCAGCAGGCGCTCGGCTGGGGCGACCTCAACACCAAGCTCCTCGCCTCGCTCGCCGCGGGCAGCCCGCCCGATCTCACGCAGCTCAATCCGTTCATGACCGCGTCGCTCTACACGAAGAACCTGCTGCGCCCCATGGATGAGCTGATCCGGACGCTCGGCGAGAACGACATCCACGAGGCGACACGGAAGCTCCAGTACTTCGACGGTAAGTACTACGGGGTTACCCATGCGATGGGCGCGACTTACTTCTGCGAGCGTCGCGACCTGCGCGAGAAGAAGGGGCTCAAGACGCCGGAGACGTACGACGACATGCTCAAGCTAGCGGCGGCGCTGACCGAGGACGGCCGCTACGCGTTCCAGATGCCGGGCGAGAAGCTCTACATGGGCTTCGTGCACCCGGCAGAGTGGATGGCGTCGAATGGGGGATCCTGGGTGGACGCCAAGACGTGGCGGCCCCAGCTCAACAGCAAGTCCATGCTGGAGACGCTCGACTACCTGCAGAAGCTGAACAAGTTCCAGTCGCAGGGCTGGTCGGGGCAGAAGTATCTCGACACGCAGGCCGCGCTGGCCACCGGCAAGATCGCGATGAGCTACCTCTCGGGCGCTCGGGCCATCGGCTACATCGAGAAGTACGCGCCCGAAGGCATGCGGGACCCCGAGCACTTCATGCCGATGCTGCGGCCGCATGGCCCGTCGGGCAAGGTCGGCATCTCCGCGCTCGACGGGGAGAACTGGGCGGTCTTCAACCAGTCCAAGTACCCGAACGAGGCCTTCGAGCTCCTGAGACTCTTCTACAAGAAAGAACACTACCTCCAGTACTGCCACTCGGTACCGATCCACCTCACGCCGATCTTCAAGTCCATGCTCGGCGATCCGGCCTACCTGGCCAACGAGCGCATCAAGAAGTGGAAGGCGTGGCACGACGTGATGCTGACCGGTCTCCGCGGCAACCGCTTCCTGCCGCTCGGCTTCACCCGGCCCGAGGACAATCTCATGCCGTTCCTGGCCGAGCTCGACGGCTCGAGCATCGTGGCGGACATGGTCGTGGAGGTCATGGTGGGCGGCAAGAACCCGAAGGCGGAGGCCGATCGGGCGCAGAAGCGCGCCGAGGAGCTTCTCACCCAGCTCGGTCACAAGCGCTGGTCGTAAGTCCGGAGCCCGGACGGGGCGAGTGAGGAAGAGCGCGCTTGTCGGCTGGCTCCTTCTCGCCCCATCACTCGTCCTGCTGGGCGGGCTCGTCGTCTTCCCCGTTGTCTACAACATCTGGCTCAGCCTCTTCGACAAGCACGCCTTCATGCCGGTCCAGAGCTTCGTCGGCCTGCAGCACTACCGCTACTTCGCGACCGACCCCGAGTTCTGGACGAGCTTCCGTTACGGCGCCATCTACGCGGGCGCGACGATGGTGCTCCAGCTCGGCGTCGGGGTCCCGGCCGCGCTGCTCCTCAACGAGGGCTTCCGCGGGCGCAATCTCCTGCGCGGCGTCGTGCTCTTTCCCTACATGATCCCCACCATCGTGGCCGTCATCCTGTGGA
Organism: Candidatus Rokuibacteriota bacterium; assembly: GCA_046712525.1. GTDB lineage: Bacteria > Methylomirabilota > Methylomirabilia > Rokubacteriales > CSP1-6 > JBBDXO01. The sequence continues at coordinate 903 of JBKKCN010000608.1, read as the reverse complement.
AGTGGCTACTCAACGACTCCTACGGCCTCGTGAACCATCTGCTCCTGCGCGCGGGGCTCGTGGCGACCCCGGTGCCCTGGCTCGGCCCCGACTACATGATGGCGGCGCTCATCATCACCAGCGTCTGGCAGTTCTTCCCCTTCGTGGTGGTGACGTACCTGGCGCGGCTGCAGACGATCCCGCCCGAGCTCTACGAGGCGGCCACGGTCGACGGCGCGTCGGCGTGGCGCCGGTTCGTGCACGTCACCCTCCCGCAGACCGCGAGCGTGCTCTTCGTGATCGTGCTGCTGCGCAGCATCTGGATGTTCACCAAGTTCGACACGGTGTGGCTGATGGCCGGCGACAGCGGGGTGAGCCGCTACATCCGCACCCTGCCGGTCTACGCCTACGCCCGCAGCTTCACTTATCTGCAGGCGGGGATGGGGGCGGCGCTCGCGGTGATCATGTTCGCCATGCTGCTGGCGGCGACGGCAGTGTACTTCCGGGCGTTCCGGAGCGAGGAGGTCTTCGCGTGAGGCGAGCGGTCGGCCTCTACGCCGCCGGCGCGGTGCTGCTGATCGGGGCCGCCTTCCCGTTCTTCTGGATGCTCTCGACCGCGCTCAAGCCCTCGGGCGAGATCTTCGCGACCCCGCGCTTCGTGCCGCTGCATCCCACCCTGGAGAACTTCTCGCGGCTCTTCTCCGACACGAGCTTCCTGGTGTTCTTTCGCAACAGCGTGGTGGTGGCCGGCGCCACCGTACTGCTGACGCTCACCGTGTCCGCCCTCGGCGCCTACAGCCTCACGCGCTACCGCTTTCGCGGGCGCGACAGCGTGGCCGGCCTGATCCTGCTCACCTACATGTTCGCGCCCATCATGATCATCATCCCCTTCTACATCCTCGTGAGGCAGCTCGGGATCGTGAA
>JBKKCN010000607.1:0-6433 GCA_046712525.1 Candidatus Rokuibacteriota bacterium | reverse complement strand
GCGTACAAGATGGCGGGCGTGGGGGCCGCCGACATCGACCTCGCCGAGGTGCACGACTGCTTTTCCATCGCCGAGCTGATCGCCTACGAGGAGCTCGGCTTTTGCAAGAAGGGGGAGGCGGGGTCCTTCGTGGCCGCGGGGCGCAGCGACTACGGCGGCGATGTCGTCGTGAACCCGCGCGGCGGCCTCATCGGCTGCGGGCATCCGCTGGGCGCCACGGGGGTGGCGCAGGCGGCCGAGATCTTCGTGCAGCTGCGGGACGAGGCGGGCGCGCGCCAGGTGCCCGAGGCCGCCGTGGGCCTCACCCACAACAACAGCGGCATGGGCGAGCACGTGGTCATGATCTACGGGCGCTCCCCCGCGTGATGGACACCGTGGCGGTGCTGGGGCCCGGCCGCATCGGGCGGCAGATCGCCCTCGCCTTCGCGCTGGGCGGCTGTCGGGTGACCCTCGTCGACCTCAAGGAGCGGCCCGGCCACGACGGCGACGCGCTCGCCGACGCGCGGCGCGAGATCACGCGGGATCTTCAGCTCATGGTGGAGGAAGAGGTCGTGGGCGCCGACGCCGCCGCGGCGGTCCTGAGCCGCATCGACGGCCGCGTCGGTCTCGGCGATCTGTCGGCGTGCGACTTCGTCCAGGAGGCGTTGCCCGAGTTCGTCGCCCTCAAGCGCGAGACGTTCAAGCGGCTGGCGGGCCGGCTGGCGCCGGACGCCATCATCGCCTCCACCAGCTCCACGATCTCGCCCTCGCACCTCGCCGATGCGGTGGACGGCCCCGACCGCTTTCTCGTCGCGCACTGGCTCAACCCGGCGCACATCGTGCCGCTGGTGGAAGTGGTCCCGGGCCCGCGCACGGCCGCCGCCACTGTGGAGCGGACACTCGCGGTGCTGGAGCGGCTCGGCAAGGTGCCGGTGAAGTGCAAGGATTCGCCCGGCTTCATCGGTCCCCGGCTGCAAATCTTGTTGATGAACGAAGCCGTCCGGCTCGTCGAGGAGGGCGTGGCCCCCCCCGAGGACGTGGACAAGGCGTTCCGCGCCGGCATGGGCTTCCGGTACGCCTCCGTGGGTATCTTCGAATTCATCGACTGGGGTGGCGTGGACATCCTGGCGCGCGCGAGCCGCTACATGGCGGACGCGCTCAAGGACGATCGATTCCTGGCCGCGCGTCTCGTGGACGAGAAGATGGCCCGTAACGAGCTGGGGCCGAAGACGGGTCGGGGCTTCTACGACTACAGCGGAGAAAAACGCGACGCCTTCGAGACCGCCAAGGTGCGCGGCCTGCTCCGCCAGCTCAAGCGGGAACGGGCATGACGTACGTCCGCGCCACCGACCCCTTCCCGCTGCAGAGCGCCGAGCACACCAAGCTCCACGAGTTCTACACTCGCCTCGCCGCCGGCCGTCTCTCCACCACGAAGTGCTCCGGCTGCGGCCGCACCGCATGGCCCCCCCGCGGCTTCTGCGCCGAGTGCACCAGCGACCGCTTCGAGTGGGTGGACCTGCCAACTGAAGGAACGGTGCACGGCTTCAGCGTGCAGGAGACGGGACTACCTCCGGGCTTCGACGCTCCGCGGGTCTTCGCGATCATCACCGTCGGCGGCCACCGCATCTTCTCCATCGTGCGCGGCGCCGACCCTGTCACGCTCGCCATCGGCGCGCGCGTGCGACTGGCGCCCGTGCAAGTCGCCGACGATCCCAAAGGACAGCCGCGCTGGCTACCGGCGTTCACGCTCGCATGACGGTCGTCGGCGTGCGTTCGGCGGGCGCGGCTCGGGCTTGGGGGAGCCGGCGACCACGTGGATGGTGGCCGATTCGGATCCGGCGCGGCTGGGTGATTCGTTACATGGGGGGCCTCGAAGGGCCCCCCAAGCGAGGGAAACGGGTCCCGGCCCCCCGAACCCCGATCCGCGCCCGACGAACGCTCGGGGGTGTGTGGTGAAAGTCCTGATCGCCAAGCCAGGGCTTGATGGTCATGACCGGGGTGCGAAGGTCGTGGCGCAGGCGTTGAGGGACGCGGGGGTGGAGGTCGTGTATTCCGGGCTGAAGCGGACGCCGGATGAGATCGTGCAGGAGGCGATCCAGGAGGATGTCGACGTGGTGGGGCTGTCGGTGCTGTCGGGCGCGCATCTGACGCTGTCGCGACGCGTGCTCGACGGGCTTAAGGCGCACGGAGCGGGCGACATTCGTGTCGTCGTGGGTGGCACCATTCCGCCGCGCGACGTGGAGGCGCTGCTGGCGCTCGGCGTGAGCCGGGTGTTTCCGATGGGCACGCCGCTGCCGGCCATCGTCACCGCCTTCAAGGAGCACGCGTGATCCCGGCGTGGGTGGACAGGCAGCAATATCCGTTCGAGCCGCGCTCGCTGAACGTGGGGGCGGGGACGATTAGCTATGTCGACGAGGGTACCGGCCCGCCCATCGTGATGGTGCACGGCACGCCCACGTGGTCGTTCCTGTATCGCGACCTCATCAAGGGGCTGCGCGATCGCCATCGCTGCGTGGCGCCCGATCACCTGGGCTTCGGGCTCTCGGACAAGCCCGCGGGCGCCTCGTACCGCCCCGAAGATCAGGCCAAGCGCCTCGGCCGCCTCATCGACACGCTCGCGCTCAAGGACATCACGCTGATGGTGCACGACTTCGGTGGACCCATCGGCCTCGCATACGCGATCGAGCATCCGGCCAATGTCAGGCGGCTCGTGCTGTTCAACACGTGGATGTGGTCCTTCGCCGGGGACCGGCAGATGCAGTGGATCGGACGCGCGTTCGCTGGCCGCCTCGGCCGCGTTCTCTACGAGCGGTGGGCGTTCGCCGTGAGCGTGCTGTTCCGTCGCGCCTTCGGTGACCGCCGCCGCTATACCCCCGACGTGCACGCGCAGTACCTGGGTCCCATGCGCGATCCGGTGGCGCGCCATGCCACCTGGGTCTATGCGCGCGAGCTGCTGGGCTCGAGCTCGTGGTACGGCACGCTCTGGCAGCGGCGGGATCGCATCGCGCGCATCCCGGCGCTGCTCGTGTGGGGCATGAAGGACCCGGCCTTCGCCAGACATCTGCCGCGGTGGCGGAGCCTCTTCGCACACGCGGAGGTCGTGGAGCTGCCGGACGTGGGCCACGCGCCGATGGAAGAGCGGGCGCCGGAGATCACGCCCGTGATCTCGCGCTTCCTCGAAGGAGGGACGGCATCATGAGAGAGCCGACGCTGCACGCGTCCATTCCCATCAAGCCGGTGTACGGCCCCGAGGACCTCGCCGGGCGCGACGCCGATCGCGACATCGGGCGCCCCGGCGAGTACCCGTACACCCGCGGCATCCACGCGCGGATGTACCGCGACCGGTTGTGGACGATGCGACAGTACATCGGCTTCGGCACGCCGGAGGAGACGAACGCCCGCTTCAAGTACCTCATGGCGCACGGGCAGGACGCCCTCAACGTCGCCTTCGACCTGCCCACGCAGCTCGGGCTGGACTCCGACGACCCGCGCGCGGAGGGAGAGGTGGGCCGCGTGGGCATGGCCATCGACACGCTCGCCGACATGGAGCAGGCCTTCGCGGGCATCCCGCTCGACCGCGTGAGCGTCTCCCTCACCATCAACGGCATGGCGGCGCCCATCACCGCCATGTACTACGCGGTGGCCGACAAGCAGGGGGCCGCCGCCGACCGCGTGGTGACGACGCCGCAGAACGACATCCTCAAGGAGTTCGTCGCGCGCGGCACGTGGATCTACCCGGTCGACCCCTCGCTGCGCCTCGTGGGCGATCTCATCGAGTATTCCTCGCGCCACTATCCACGCTCGAACCCGGTCTCCGTGTGCGGCTACCACATCCGCGAGGCGGGGTGCACCACCGCGCAGGAGATGGCGTACGGCCTCGCCATCGCCGCCGCCTACGTGGAGATGATGCTCGCGCGCGGCATGGACGTGGACGAGTTCGCGCCGCGCCTGTCCTTCAACTTCACGGCGTGGGGCAAGATCTTCGAGGAGGTCGCGAAGTTCCGCGCGGGCCGCCGTCTCTACGCGCGCATGCTGCGCGAGCGCTTCGGCGCCAGGAATCCGAAGTCGTGGATGTTCCGCAGCCTCATCGGCGGCGGCGGCTCCGCCTTCACGATGCAGGAGCCCGAGAACAACATCGTGCGCGGCGCCTACATCGCGCTCGCGGGCGCGCTCTCCGGCGCGCAGACGATGGCCCTGCCCACCTACGACGAGGCGTACACGATCCCCTCCGCCAAGGCGCAGCTCATCGCCCTGCGCACGATGCAGATCTGCGCGGAGGAGTCGGGGGCTGCCGATACGGTGGATCCCCTCGCGGGCTCGTACTACGTGGAGGCGCTCACGAACGCCATGGAGGAGCAGATCGTGGCCGAGCTGGCGGCGGTGGAGCGGATGGGCGGCATCGTGGAGGCGGTCAAGAGCGGCGCCCTGCAGGCGGAAGTGGCGCGGCAGGCCTACCTTTTCGAGCAGAAGATCGGCTCCGGCGAGATCCCGAAGGTGGCGGTGAACTGCCACGTGGGCGACACCGCCGCCGAGGCCGATCGCGACGTCGCGCTGTACGCCTTCGACCAGACGGTGGCCGACACGCAGGTGGCCAAGCTCGCCCGTGTGCGGCGCGAGCGCGACGACGGCGCCGCCCGCGCGGCGCTGCGCCGGCTCTCCGACGAGGCGCGCGGCACGGACAACCTCATGCCCGCCATCCTGGACGCGGTGAAGGCGTACGCGACCCTGGGCGAGATCAATCGCGCCATGAAGGACGTTTTCGGCGAGTACAAGGAGCCCGTGAAATGGTGACGGCGGAGCGGTTCGGCAAGGGGATGACGTTCGACGAGTACGTGACGTACACCGCGAGCGCCGGCAACCTCAAGCGCGAGACCACGGGCGGCGCGCCGCGCAAGGATCAGAGCGGTTTCCTGCGCGAGGCGTACGCGGCCGCCCATCTGTCCGAGGCGCAGGAGCGCGCGTGGACGTGGCTCGCACGCCAGCCCGGCGGCCCCGCGAAGATCCTCGTCATCTCCGAGGAGTGGTCGTCCGACTGCCGCCGGGACGTGCCCATGCTGGCGCGGCTGGCGGAGAAGATCGGCCTCGAGCTGCGGATCTTCCCGCGCGACGGCAACAAGTTCAGCGCGGCGGCGGCGCCTGACCCCAAGGAGTCGCCCAACGCCGATCTCATGGCGCAGTTCCTGAACCGCCGGGACGGCCGCACGTACCAGTCGATCCCCGTCGTGGTCTTCTGCACGCGCGACATGCAGCACCTGTACACGTACACCGAGTACCCCGCGTGCTATCGCAAGGACAACCACCTCGCCGTCATCCGCGGTGCGCGGCCGCGGGAGACGCCCGAGCAGACGAAGACCCGGGCCGATCGCGAGTTCGCGGAGATGCTGAGCTCACCCTTCTTTCACCTGTGGCGCTGCGCCGCCGTGGACGAGATGGCGAGCATGCTCTACGAGCGCCTGCGCGTGGGCGCGCTGGCGTGACCGATCTCGCCGTCATCGGCAAGGCGACGCCGAAGAAAGACGGCGCGGAGAAGGTGACCGGCCGCACGCGATTCCTTCACGACCTCGTGCTGCCGCGGATGGCCCACGGCAAGATCCTGCGCGCGCGTTTTCCGCATGCCCGCATCCTTGGCGTCGACACGGCCCGAGCGAAGGCGCTGCCGGGGGTGCTGGCCGTCATTACGGCCGCCGACGTCGAGCAGGACCGCTTCGGGTTCGCCCGCGACCAGACTGCGCTCAAGGGCGGCAAGGTACGCTGCATTCGTGACGAGGTGGCGGCGGTGGTGGCGGAGTCGGCCGCCATCGCGGAGGAGGCGGTGTCGCTGATCGAGGTGGAGTACGAGGAGCTGCCCGCCGTCTTCAGCCCGGAGGCCGCCCTCGCCGCGGGCGCTCCCCTCGTGCACGAGGAGCTGGCGGGCAACGCCACGGAGCTGCGCTACCAGTTCTCGCACGGCGACGTCGACGCCGCCTTCGCGCAGGCGGCCGCCATCGTGGAGGACACCTACCGGCTCAACTTCGTGACCACGGCCTGCCTGGGCACGATGGTCGCCATCGCGGACTGGGACGCCGAGGGCCGGCTCACGATGTGGTCGACGACGCAGGTGCCCTTCCTCTACCAGCGCGAGCTGGCGGCCGCCCTCGGCATCGGTGGCGACCGCATCCGCGTCATGCAGCCGCCCGTGGGCGGCAACTTCGGGCGCGGCCTCGACCTGTACCCCATCGACGTGATCGCCGCCCTGCTCGCGCATCGCGCGCGTCGGCCCGTCAAGATCGAGTTCGAGCGGCTGGAGGAGTTCGTGGCCAGCCCCACGCGCGAGCCGGCGGTCATCCGGCTGCGCAGCGCCGCCGACGCGGACGGCCGCCTCCTCGCGCGCGACTGCCACGTGACGATCGACAACGGCGCCTACGTGTCGTGGGGCTCCACCACGCCGTACGTGATGCTGTCCACGGTGGCCGGG
>JBKKCN010000606.1:0-8035 GCA_046712525.1 Candidatus Rokuibacteriota bacterium | reverse complement strand
TTCGGCCGCTCCGAGCCCGACTTCACGTGGGAGCGCACGGACAGGGTGAAGGACCTGCGCGACGACGCTCGAGTGTAACGGCCCTATCCGCGCATCCCGCTGAGCTCATGTGACGGCGCCGGCCTCGTGCCGGCGCCGTGTTTTTCGCCGGGACCCAGAAAGGACGAAACATGGTCGATCACGACGTCAAGAACATCGCCCTCGCCGCCGAAGGGCGCCTCAAGATCGAATGGGCGGAGCAGTCGATGCCCGTCCTGCGCCAGGTGCGCGAGCGCTTCGCCAAGGAGCAGCCGCTCAAAGGCATCCGGCTCGGCGCCTGCCTGCACGTCACCACGGAGACGGCCGTGCTCATGCTCACCCTGAAGGCGGGCGGGGCGCAGGTGAGCCTGTGCGCGTCCAACCCGCTGTCCACCCAGGACGACACGGCCGCCGCGCTCGTGAAGGAGTACGAGATCCCCGTCTACGCCCACAAGGGCGAGGACAACGCGCGCTACTACCGCCACCTCGAGGCCGTCCTCAAGAGCAGGCCGCAGATCACGATGGACGACGGCGCCGACCTCATCTCGCAGCTCCACGGCGAGAACAATGCGGGCAAGGACCTCGTCACGGACATCATCGGCGGCACCGAGGAGACGACCACGGGCGTCATCCGGCTGCGCGCGATGGAGAAGGAAGGTGTGCTCGCCTTCCCCGTCATCGCCGTCAACGACGCCGACACCAAGCATCTCTTCGACAATCGCTACGGCACCGGACAGTCCACCATCGACGGCATCCTGCGCGCCACGAACATCCTGCTCGCGGGCCGCACGGTGGTGGTGGCCGGCTACGGCATGTGCGGCCGCGGTGTGGCCTCGCGCGCCAAGGGCATGGGCGCCCACGTGATCGTGACCGAGGTGGAGCCGATGCGCGCGCTGGAGGCGGTGATGGACGGCTTCCAGGTGATGCCGATGCCGGCGGCGGCCGAGGTGGGTGACATCTTCATCACGGTCACCGGCAACACCTCCGTCATCCGCAAGGAGCATTTCTCACGCATGAAGGACGGCGCCATCCTGTGCAATTCGGGCCACTTCAACGTGGAGCTCGATCTGGGCGCGCTGGCGGCGATGGCCTCCGGGCGCAAGGCGGTGCGCCCGTTCGTGGAGGAGTTCACCGTCTCCGGCCGGCACCTCTACGTGCTGGGCGAGGGCCGACTCATCAACCTCACCTCTGCGGAAGGGCATCCTGCCTCGGTGATGGACATGAGCTTCGCCAACCAGGCGCTCGCCGCCGAGTTCATGGTCAAGAAGGGGCGCACGCTGGAGCGCAAGGTGTACGGCGTTCCCCGCGACATCGACCTCGAGATCGCGCGGCTCAAGCTTGCTTCCATGGGCGTGCACATAGACGTGCTTACCGCGCAGCAGGAGTCGTACCTCGCCTCCTGGCGGCACGGCACGTAGGCCGCTCAGCGGCCCGGGGCGCGGGATGCAACGGCCACAGCCACTGCTGATTCTGATCCTTGCCTTCCTGGCCCTGGGCGTCGTCGCCCAGGTCATCCCGCTTTACACGGATTGGCTGTGGTTCGGCGAGGTGGGATACGGCCAGGTCTTCCTCACCACGCTCTCCCTGCGCGGCTGGCTCTTCGCGGCGGTGATGGTGAGCGTCCTCGTCTTCCTCTACGCGAACCTGACCTTCGCGGCGCGGACGGCGGCGCCGGACGTGATCTGGGAGCTGGAGGACCAGCTCGGCCTGCCGGGGCGCGTGGTCATCGAACCGCTCATCCGCCGCTTCCTGCCCGTGGTGCTCACGCTCATCGCGCTCATCTCCGGCCTGCGTGGCAGCGGGCAATGGGAGACGGTGCTCCGCTACTCGAACGCCACCGCCTTCAACGCCACCGATCCCATCTACGGATACGACATCTCCTTCTACGTCTTCGTGGTGCCGCTGTGGCGCCTGCTGCACGGCTGGGCCACCGCCCTCGTGGCGGCCACCATGATGCTCACGCTCCTCGTGTACGTGCTGCAGCGCAGTCTCGTGCTCACCACCCGCGGCCCGCGGCTGGCGGCGGGCGCGCGCACGCATCTGCTCGCGCTGGCGGCGCTGCTGCTCGCCCTCAAGGCGATCGGCTTCTGGCTGGACCGCCTCGACATCGTGTTCTCTCCGCGCGGCATCGTCTTCGGCGCCGGTTATGCCGACATCCACGCCACGCTCCCCATGCTGGGCACGCTCGCCGTCCTCGCCGCCCTGTGCGCGGCCGCCTGCGTGCTGCAGATGGCGCGGCCGGGCTTGCGGCTGGTGGCGGGCGGGGTGGGCGCCCTCGCGGTGGTATGGGTGGTGGGCCTCGTCATGTACCCGGCGCTCCTGCAGCGCTTCCGTGTGGCGCCCAACGAGCTGGCCGCCGAGCGGCCCTTCATCGAGCACAACATCCGGATGACGCGCCAGGCGTACAACCTGCACCGGATCGAGGAGAAGGAATTTCCCGCGGACGACGTCCTCGACGCGCGCGCGCTCGACCGCAACGAGGCCACCATCAAGAACATCCGCCTGTGGGACTACCGGCCCCTCCTGCGCACCTACGGCCAGCTCCAGGAGATCCGGACGTACTACAAGTTCATCGACGTCGACAACGACCGCTACACCGTGGGCGGCGAGTACCGCCAGCTCATGCTGTCGCCCCGCGAGCTGTCCTACCAGCACCTGCAGGGCGGGCGGAACTGGATCAACGAGCACCTCACGTACACCCACGGCTACGGCGTGGTGGTGGGGCCCGTCAACCGCATCACGCCGGAGGGGCTGCCCGAGTTCTTCGTCAAGGACATCCCGCCCCGCTCCAGTGACGGCTTCCCGAACATCACGCGCCCGGAGATCTACTACGGCGAAGTGGGCAACGAGTACGTGCTCGTGCGCACGAAGTCGCAGGAGCTGGACTACCCGGCGGGCGACCAGAACGTGTACAGCACCTACCGCGGCACGGGCGGGGTGCCCATCACCTCCTGGCTGCGCAAGGCGGCCTTCGCGGCGCGCTTCGGCGAGCTGAAGATGGTGCTCTCCAACGACCTCACGCCCGAGACGCGCATCATGATGTACCGCAACGTCGTGCAGCGCGTGCAGCAGATCACGCCCTTCTTCACCTTCGATCGCGATCCCTACCTGGTGATCACGGACGACGGCCGCCTCGTGTGGATGCTCGACGGTTACACCACTACCGACCGCTACCCGTACTCCGAGCCCGTGCGCGGCCTCGGCAACTACATCCGGAACTCCGTGAAGGTGACGGTGGACGCGTACTCCGGCGCCGTCATCTTCTACACGGCGGACGACTCCGACCCCATCGTGCGCGCCTACGGCCGCGCCTTCCCGGACTTGCTCAAGCCGCTCGCGCAGATGCCGGAGGATCTCAAGCGCCACCTGCGCTACCCCGAGGACTTCTTCGCCATCCAGGCGCGCAAGTACGCCACCTACCACATGGAAGATCCCCAGGTGTTCTACAACAAGGAGGACCTGTGGGCGATCCCCCGCCGCACGGTGGAGGGGCGCGACCGGGAGATGGAGCCGTACTACACGATCATGCGGCTGCCGGAGGAGAAGAAGGAGGAGTTCATCCTGCTCACCCTCTTCAACCCGAGCCGCCGGGACAACATGATCGCGTGGCTGGCCGCGCGCACCGATCCTCCGAACTACGGGAGTCTCATCGTCTACAACTTCCCGAAGCAGAAGCTCGTGTACGGCCCGCGGCAGATCGACGCCCGCATCGACCAGGACCCGATCATCTCGCAGCAGCTGGCGCTCTGGAACCAGCGGGGCTCGAACGTCATCCGCGGCTCCATGCTCGCCATCCCCATCGAGAAGTCGCTGATCTACGTGCAGCCCCTCTACCTCGCCGCCAACGAGCAGGGAGCGCTGCCGGAGCTGCGCCGCGTGATCGTGGCCTACGGCAACCAGATCGCGATGGAGGCCACCCTCGAACAGTCGCTCGCGCGCATCTTCGGCGGTCGTGCCGCCCCCGCCGCCCCCACGCCGCAGGCGATAGCCGGCGCCGCTCCCGCGCCCGGTGCCACGCCCTCCCTCACTCCGGGTGACCGCACTGCCATCCAGCGCGCATTCGACGCCTTCACCCGGTCCCAGGAGGCGCTTCGCCGCGGCGACTGGGCTACCTACGGTGCTGAGCAAAAGCGCCTCGAGGAAACGCTCCGCTCTCTTTCGTCCTCCGACCGACGTTAGCGCTTCGGCGTAAACCGCGGCGGGCGGGACGGGGTGTGGGGAGCCCTGAGCGACCACGTGGATGGTGGCCGAGTCGGTGCGAGGGTGGCTGGGCTCCATCGACACGCCTTGTGCGGTTCTGGTGAGCGGGAAACGGGTCGCTTCAGGGCTCCCCACACCCCGCCCCGCCCGCCGCTACCGTTCGACGCGCAGGACGGTTCAGGCACTTGAGTGCGGAATTCTCTGAGCACTTGATCGGACCACGCTCGGACCACCGTCACCGGGTGCTTCGCGTAAGGGGCGGATCGCTGCGCGATCCGCGAGATTATTGGATTAGGTTCGGGCGCGGAGGAAGAGGGAGGCGCCGAGGCCGAGGAAGATGATGTTGGCGGTCCAGGCGGCGAGCAGCGGGGGGAGGAGGTCGGCGCGGGCGAAGGCGATGGCGACGTAGTGGATGACGAGGTAGCCGGCGAGGATGGCGATGGCGAGGCCGATGCCGAAGAGGCGGCCGGAGCGAGGGGACTGGACGGCGAAGGGGATGGCGACGAGGACCATGATGAGATTGACGAGCGGAAAGGACAGCTTCGAGTACAGCTCCACGAGATACTTCTTCACCTGGAAGCCGGTCGCCTCCAGGCGCGTGATGTACTCCTTCAGCTCGGAGTAGCTCATCGCGGACACCGGCTTCTGGATGTGCGTGAAGTCGCTGATGTCCTCTTTCAGGTCGACGGCGGTGCGGGCGAAGGCGACCGTTTGCACCTGGCCCTGGGGACCGATGGTGCGGAAGGCGCCCTCGTGCAGCTCCCAGCCCGCGTCCGTCCAGTGGGCGCGCCGCGCGTCCACCCGCTTCGTCAAGCGAAAGTCCTTGTCCACGTCGATCACCGTGACCCCGTACATCTCGCTGGTGCCGGGGCTGAGCAGCTCCACACGGTAGAAGCGTGTGTCCGAGCTCCGCATCCACAGGCGCTGGCGCTGCTGCAGGTGGCGCGGCAGCAGGCCGCGAATCTTCACCCGGTCCACCTCCTCGCCGAGCTCGTTGAGGCGCGGCAGGAGCAGCTCCTGGAAGAGTCCCGAGACCACCGCGATGCTGAAGCCGAGCATCAGAATAGGCGCGCTCGCACGATAGAGGCTGATGCCGGCCGCCTTCATCGCCGTCAGCTCGTGAAAGCGGCTGAGCGCCAGAAAGAGAAAGATGGTGGCCACCAGCACCACCACCGGCAGGCCGTCGTGCAGCGCCTCCGGCAGGCGGTAGAGGAAGTGCTCCAGGATGTAGATGAAGGGCGGCTTCACGCGCAGGAAGCGGTCGAGCGTCTGCACGAGGTCGATGACGATGAAGAGCGCGGCCGCTACCGCGAGGCCGACCCCGAGGAACGTCATGTACTCGCGCATCAGGTACCGGTCGAGGATGTGCGTGGACTCACGCGCCCCCGCCACGATGTGCGCCACCGCCGTCATCGCGCGCCGCCGTGGGCGCACGCGCGCGAGGGCCTCCAGCGCGCGCCAGAGCAGAGGCAGCCGCGGCGGCTGCCATTCCCGGGTGGTGGCGGCGAGCAGCAGGAGGCCGGTCACGAAGAAGGCGGCATTGGGCGCCCAGATGGCGAAGAGGGGAGGCAACCGACCCTTGAGCGCGGACGATTCCAGCGTGCCGCTCACGAGATAGTAGGCGACGAGGATCACGAGGCTGCCGAGAAGGGCGACGGAGCGGCCGCCGCGGTGCGATCGCACGGCGAGGGGGAAGGCGACGAGCGCGAACACGACGGCGGCCACGGGAAAGGCGAGGCGCTTGTGCCACTCCACGACATAGGCGCGCCGCTCGGGCGCGTCGACGCCGAGCTCGTCGATCTTCGCGTGCAGCCCGCGCAGGCCGAGGTCCTTCTCCGGCTTGTCCATGCGCGTGGCGGTCTTGAGCGGGGAATCGACGGAGAGACTCATGTCGTACACGCTGAAGTTGGTGTAGCGATAGCGCAGGGGAGCGGCACCGCCGCGGGGCACGGTCGGGGCCGGTGTGTCCGGTCCCGCGCCGGGCACGATGTCCGTTTCGTTCACGGCGCCATTGAGCAGGCGCAGGGTGATCCGCCGGTTCTCTTCGTCCGCGAGCAGGCGGCCCTCGCGCGCGGTGATGATGCGCGACACCTTGGGGTCGCGCTCGTCGGAGACGAGGAGGCCGTGGAGCGCCACCTGCGAAGGGCTCACGTCCTCCACGTAGATGACGACGTCGCCGAAGGTGGGATTGAACACCCGCTCCTGAAGGCCGCTCACCGCTTTCGATTGCAAGATGCGGAAGAGCTGCCGCTGGAACTCGCGGTTGGCGATGGGGTTGATGACGAGCGTGAGGGCGGCGGTGACGGCGGTCACGACGAGGGCCGCCGCCAGCACGGGCCGGAACAGGCGCAGGATGCTCACCCCTGCTGCCTTGAAGGCGATGATCTCGAGGTCGCCCGCGAGGCGGCCGCCCGCGAGGAGCACGGCCACCAGCAGCGCCATGGGCAGCGTGTGGGCGAGGAACGACGGCACCATGAACACCAGCAGCTGCATCACGAGGTGGAAGGGCACGCCCTTGGTGATGACGAGATCGGTGAGGTGATAGATGCGGTCGATGATGAGGAAGAACGTGAAGAGGGCCCCGCCGAAGAAGAACGGCGACAGCAGCTCTCGAAGAATATAGCCGTCGAGGACGGGCACGGCTGGAAACTTCACCGTCACGAGCGTACCATACGCGCGTGCGGCCCCTCTCCCTCGCACTGCTCGTCGCGCTCGGCCTCTATGGATGGATGACGCTGGCACCCGCCTCCCCTTCGTACGGTGCCGCCACGCCCGACCGTCTCGAGCGCTTCCGAGAGCTCGCCACCACGCGCCTCGGCGCCGAGCAGCTCCTCGACAGCGATCACCCGCACGAGGTCCATCGCGAGCTCTACGCGCTGCTCGACGAGGAGATCGTGGAGAGCCTGGCGTCCGGCAGCGTCTTCGCGTCCACCGGCTTCCTCCAGGATCGCCTCGACGCCTTCGGTGACGCCTGGGGCGGCGCGCACTTCTCGTTGACCCCCATCGGGCCGATCTTCGTGGGCGCCTTCGCGCTGGGCAGCACCGGCAACAGTATCCGGATCTACGGCCGGCTGCGGGACGAGGCCGCGCTGCTGGCGGCCATGTACCGCGACGGACGCCCGACCGTGTACCCGCTGCCCCCCGCCGCCGGCGGGCAATTCGTCGCCGCCTGGGAAGGCGCGTCCTCGGGACGCGGCACGCGCGCGCTTCGGGTGGAGCTGGTGCGCCCGCAGGCGGACGACGTGCAGGTGATCTGGTCCACGGCCGCCGCGTTCCCGGATGGCCTCTTCGCCCGCGGCTACACCGTCCGGGGCGGCGACCTCCGCGTCCGCTACGAAGTGCGCTATCCCGGATGGACGCCCGGCTGTGGGGGACAGACGGAGCAGGAAGACGTCTACCGGCTCGCGCCCTCCGGCGCCGGCTTCGTACGCGTGAGCCGCCAGGAGCACGACGCGTGGCACCGCTCCTTCCGCGGCGCCGTCGCTCGTGTCTTCGCCGCCCTCGCCGTGGGCGACCAGCCGGCCCTCGCTCTGCTCGTGCCCGACAAGTATCTGCGCGCCCGGCTGCCGGCGCTCGTACCCGAGCCGGCGTGCGACGCGCAGGAAGGGAGCGGGCACGATGCGGTGTCGGTGGCGGCGGTGACCCCCGATCATCGGCCGTGGACGCTGACATTTCGGCGCGCGGGCGCGCTCTGGAGGCTGACGGCGGCATCGCCCGTGCTGTAAGTGAAGTCGGGCGTCGCGAGGTACAATGACGCACTGCGAATGAGCGAGCCGACCCAGAGCCCCAGCCCCGAGCTCTCCGACCGCTACGAGCC
>JBKKCN010000605.1:0-4100 GCA_046712525.1 Candidatus Rokuibacteriota bacterium | reverse complement strand
GGAATGCCGACGGACAGGTGTCCGGCACCGCGCGTCTCGTCCTCGATTCTGAACTTGGCTTTCCGCTCGAGGCTCATGCAAGTGGTCTTGGTCACGCGTTCCATTCGATCGAACGCGATCGGACGGCCGAGATCTCCCGCCTGGCGGTTGCCAAGAGCGGGCGGCAAATCCCCAAGGCCGGCCACCTCCGCGCCAATCCTTTGGTCCTCTTCAAGCTGTTCCGAGAGATGTGCGTGGAAAGTAAGCGCCTGGGGCTGGACTACTGGTTAGCCTCCATGGAGCCTACTCTTCAGCGGCTGCTGCGACGCCTGGTCGGCTTCGAGTTCGTCCAGATCGGCGATCCGATGGATTACTACGGCGAAGTCGTCCCCTACATGGCGAGCATTTCGGACTTCATCCGTACGCTCGAACGCGATCGGCCCGATCTCTACGAATACTTCGGCTACGGGAGCCTCACGGGCGGAACGCCGATCGCGAGCCCACACTAGGGCCGAAGGGAATCACAGCCGGATCGACAGCAATGACATTGCTGAGACGCCGGTGCTCGCTGATCGTGTTCGTCCTCGTTCTCGCCTCCCTCGCCGTCGGGCGCGCGTCCTCGCAGACGCCGCCGCGCGGGCACGGCGCCGAAGCGCACGACATGGAGCTGGTCGGCCACGACGATTTGCAGGGCCGCTCCGCCTACCAGCCCACGATCCATGCGCAGCGCGGGCGCGTCATCGCATACGTCGGGCATCACGGCGGGCGGGCGCGCAACCCGCTCACGGGCAGCGACGAGGACAACGGGACGTCGATCGTCGACGTGAGCGATCCGGCGCGGCCGCGTTACCTGGCCCACATCCCCGGTCCGGCCGGCGGCTCCGAGCAGAGCGGCGCCCAGATGGCGCGTGTGTGTGACCGGCACGGCAAGACGTACCTGCTGCGGACGTTCGGCAACTCGGTACCCAACTCGGGCCACGAGGTGTGGGACGTCGGCGATCCGGCCACGCCGCACAAGGCCAGCACGGTGGTCACGGGACTGACCTCGACGCACAAGAACTTCTGGGAGTGCGACACCGGCATCGCCTACCTGATCTCCGGCGACCTCGCGAGGGCGAATCCGTTGCAGGTGGGTGCCTCCGGCTGGCGCACCGGCCGCATGACGAAGATCTACGACCTGAGCGATCCCACCCGGCCCGTGTTCGTCCGCGACTTCGGCCTCGCCGGCCAGGAGCCGGGCTCGACCGGCCCCGTCACCATCGCCCACGGCGTGCACGGGCCGATCGTGCTCGGCAACCGTGTCTACTTCGCGTACGGCACCAGCGCGGAGGGCGCGCTGCAGATCGTCGATCGGCAGAAGCTGCTCACCGGTCCCAAGGCGCCGACGGCGTCGAACCTCAATGCGCCCGAGATCAGCCGTCTCTGGATGTCGCCCAACTGGGGCGGTCACACGGCGTTCCCCGTCCTGGGAATGAAGATCGCGGACTGGGCGCCGAATACCAAGGGCAACGTGCGCGACTTCGTGGTGCTCGTCTCCGAGGCCATCGCCAACGAGTGCAAGGAGTTCAGGCACGCCACGTTCATGGTGGACATCACCACCGAGACGCGGCCCTTCTCGGTGGCGACCTTCCAGGTGCCGGAGTCCAAGGGGAGCTTCTGCAGCCGGGGCGGCCGCTTCGGTCCGCACTCGAGCAGCGAATCGTTCGCGTCGGTGTTCTATCGCAAGCTGGTGTTCGTCGCCTACTTCAACGGCGGTGTGCGGGCGGTGGACATCCGCAATCCCTACGCGCCGCGCGAGGCCGGCTTCTACATCCCGTCCACGACGGAGCGGACGGCCGAGCGCTGCGTGACGAACGGCACGCGCACCTGCAAGGTCGCGATCCAGACCAACAACGTCGAGGCCGACGAGCGCGGCTTCGTCTACCTCGCCGACCGCGCCCACACCGGCCTGCACATCGTGCGGCTGACGGGCGACGCCGCGAAGATCATCAGCGGGAATTAGGAGCCCGCCGGATTATCGAAAAGCGCCCCGGCTTTGCGAGGGTGCTGCTGAGCGCGAGGGCAACGAGGCGCGTCCCGGGTTCCCCGGGACGTCGGCCGGGGCCGTTTCCGGCGCGGGCGTGCTACAGTTTCCCACCATTCCGGGGACGGGCCACCGGAGTGACGGCGGGGCCGACAGGTGTTGTCCGGAACGCCGTCTGACGACTTTGGCCCTCAATCCCGCACCTGAAAAGGAGCTCCGAATGAAGCGAGCCCATTTCGCCCTCGTCGGATTCCTGACGGCTGTGATCGCCGTGGCGCTGGCCGGCCCGGCATGGGGCAACGGGGATCGTCGACCCGTGCGCGCCCACGCTATTGTCCGAGGCGCCCCTGGCAGTGGCATCGAGGGTGTGGTCACCTTCAAACAGCCGCCGTGCCCAGGGTGCCCCACGCCGGGACTGACCGCGCCCGCAGCGGACCCGGGCTTCCGAAACTTTCCCGAGCCGACCGTGGAAGTCGTGGCGCGGATCGGCGGGCCGCGGACCGTCCTGACGCCCGGGGCGCACGGCATGCACATCCACGAGACCGCGAGGTGCGACTCGCCCGGCTTCCTCACCGCGAACGGCCATTTCGACCCGGGCCCGAATGGCAACTCCAGCCCGGACGCGAATCACCCGTTCCACATGGGGGATCTGCCGAACCTGATCGTGAAGGAGAACGGCAGGGGATTCCTCAAGCACACCACCAGCCGCATCACCCTCTCGCCCGGTCCGCTGAGCGTCTTCGACGCGGACGGCAGCGCGGTGATCGTCCATCTGAATCCCGACCGGGGCATCACCGGCGTGGCGGGGGCCTCCGGCGGTCCGAGGATCGCCTGCGGCATCATCGAGATGACCGAGGAGGATGACGACGACGATGATGATTAGCCGCGTGTGCTGCGCCTTGGGCCGCCAACGGTCCTGAGGCGTGCGGGCGATGGACAGCCGCAATCGCCACGCGCCGCGCGAGGCCGGCTTCTACATCCCGTCGACGACGGAGCGGACGGCCGAGCGCGGCGTGACGAACGGCGCGCGCAGCTGCAAGGTCGCGATCCAGACCAATACCGTCGACGCCGACGAGCGCGGCTTCGTTTACCTCGCCGACCGCGCCAACACCGGCCGGCACATCGGCCGCCTCACGAGGGTTTCCAGGTCGATCGACAGCCCGACGGCGCGCTGCAATTCCGGCGGCCGGGTGGGCGATCGACGTTCTGCACCCGCTGGCGGTCGGGCGACTGCCGATCTCGCCGTAGACGCCCCGGCGCGCACTGCGAACGCACCGAGGGCCAGCGCCCGTGGTGCTCCTCGGGACTCCGGCCGTCAGTCCGCGAGCGGGATGATCGCGTAGAAGCGTGGTTGATCGCCGACGACGCGGGTAATGTGGCCCTGGCCCGTCAGGTCTTCCGCCAACACGACGTCGCCGGGGCCCACACGGGCCACGGTGCCGTCGCCGACTTCGATCTCGGAGAGGCCGGAGAGCGAGATCGCGTACTGGCGGCGGGGAGCGCAGTGCCAGTCGAGGACGTAGCCGGGGGGCGAAACGCGAAAGGTGATGCCGGTGGCCGGCTGCGTCGGGCTCGCCTCACCGTGCGCGCCTTCCACGTCGACGAAGGGCTTCATCTGCAGCGGCATCTCGGCGATGTGCGACTTGCCGTCGCTGCCACTGTACACACGCCAGATCTTTGGCATGGCTCGCGCTCCGTCACACGGCCGCGAGCTGGGCGCGTCCCCACGCAATGTCGATCTCGCGGGCGGGGGCGATCGGGGTATCGGGGACGTCGGGCACGGTGGGGCCGTCGCCGGCGACCGTGGTGCGATGCATGACGCGCCGGTGCGCGCTCTCGTCCCACGGACGGCCGCGGTGCAGCACGCAACGGTTGTCCCACATCACGAGGTCGCCGGGCCGCCAGCGGTGCGTGTAGACCAGCTCGGGCCCCGTCGCGCGCTCGAGGAGATCGCGCAGCAGCGCGCGTGCTTCGTCGGTGGCCATGCCGACGATCTCGCAGGCGTGCGAGGCCACGAAGTACGCCTTGCGCCCGTGGCGCGGGTTGGCGCGCACCAGCAGCTGGGGGACGGGCGGCACCTGCGCCGCGTGGTCGGGTT
>JBKKCN010000604.1:0-2798 GCA_046712525.1 Candidatus Rokuibacteriota bacterium | reverse complement strand
TGTGTGGCGGGCTCGCTGTGGGGTATACGAGACAGCCCGTGGGGGGGGCGGGCGGGGGCGGGGAGCTGGCTGGGCCGGGCCTGTTCGCGGCCCGCGGCCGCGGGCCCGCGCACCTGCGCCGGCTGCTCACGGCCCTCGCGCTGTGGGCGCCCGCCATCGTAGCGTCGGCCGCGCACGCCGGGCGCCCGATGCGCGAGGTGCGTGTCAGCCTCGCATGAGCGCGTTCACGCTCGACGGACCGCGCGCGCTTCGCATCGCTCTCTACATTCTCGTCGCCGACGGAGTCGCCGCCCTCTACCTCGGCGGGTTACTCGACGAGGGCGGCGTGACGGTGGTGGCGGTGGCGGTGCTGGCAAGCTGGTGGCAGGAACCGCTGCGCGGGCTTCTGGGACAGGTGAGGGGAGTCGGGCCCGCGGTGGTCGCTCTTGCCGTCGCCGCGCTCGGTGCGGAGGTGCTGTGGCTGGCGCCCTCGATGCTGGACGGCTTCACCCACCTCCTCATCTTCCTGCTCCTCTACCGCCTCTACACACGCCGTACGCTTCGCGACGCGCGTGATGTCGTCTTCCTCTCCTTCTTCATGCTCGTCTCCGTCTCCCCCATCGTCTTCGGCGCGGTCTACCTGCTGCTCTTCACGATCTTCCTCGTGATCGGCACGTGGACACTGATGCTCCGCCACGTGATGTCGGAAGCTCAGGAAGCTCGGGAGAGCCCCGCTGCAGGCGCAAGTGCAATGGCGCCGGACGTGGCAGGCTCGGGCGCAAGTCCGATGGGGTCGGGCGCAACCCAAACGGGGGGAAATGGGGGGGCCGTCCAGCCCCCCCATTCTCTACTGGGCCTTGGCCGCGATCTCACCGCTCTGTGCCTGGCGGCCTCAGCGGGAACGCTGGCGATCACGGCGGTGCTCTTCTTCATCATTCCGCGGGTGGGGCTGGCGGCGCTGCCCCTGCGGGCGCCGGCGGCGCGCATGGTGTCGGGATTCTCGGAGCACGTGGAGCTGGGGTCGTTCGGCGAGATCGAGATGGACGCCTCGCCCGTGATGCGCGTACATCTGCCCACGTGGCGCGACGAGCATGGCTCGCCGGAGCGGCTGCCCAATCTGAGATGGCGTGGCATCGCCTTCGACCGCTATCACGAGGGCGCGTGGCGGGTGGGTCGGGCGCAGCGGCTCACGTTCCGGCGGCAATCGGCGGGATCGTTCCCGGTGAATCGATACCGGGGCGGCTCCGTGCTGCCGCAGGAGATCTACCTCGAGCCCATCGGCTCCGACATGGTGTTCGGCGCTCCCCGTGTCCTGCGCGTGGAGGCGCGCTCGGATTTCATGACGCTGGACGACCTCGGCAACGTCTCGGTGCCCGTGCCCACCGCGCGCCTGCGCTACATGGTGGACTCGGAGATGGAGAGCGACGTGGTTGGTCCCCGCGTGGGGGACACCGCGATGCCCGTTGACCCGCGATGGCGAGCGCGCTATCTGCAGCTTCCTCCCTTGCCCGCGCGTGTACGCACCCTCGCCAAGGAGGTGACCGCGGGCAGCGCCGATCCCCGGGAGGCAGCCCGGAGGCTGACCGCGCACCTTTCGACGCAATTCCGGTATACGCGCGTGCTACAACGAACCACCGAGCTCGATCCCGTGGAGGAGTTCCTCTTCGTACAGCGCGCGGGCAACTGCGAGTACTTCGCGGCGTCCCTCGCCGTGCTGCTGCGCACGCTCGGCATTCCGGCGCGCGTCGTGAACGGCTTCCAGCGCGGTGAGTGGAATCCGTACGGCAAGTACTTCCTGGTGCGACTGCGCGATGCCCATTCGTGGGTGGAGGTATTCATCGAGGGCTCGGGCTGGATCACCCTCGACGCCTCCCCGCGCGGCGCCGCGGAGCCGGCGACGGCAGCGGCGCCCACCGAGCTCTATCTCGACGCGCTTCGGCTGCGCTGGTATCGCTACGTCATCAACTGGAGCCTGCAAGATCAGGTGGTGGCGGCGGCGGCCGTGCAGCGCACGGCGTCCGCATGGAGCGTGTGGAGTCTGTCGCCGCCCTCGTGGAGCGACGTGCCGCGCGGGGCGTTTGCGGCGGCGGCGATGGCGATGGTGCTCGCGGTGGCGCTGTGGTGGCGGCACAAGGGGAAGCAGCAGACGGCGGCGCCGGCGCTGCCGGCCTTCTACGAGCGCGCGCTGCACCTGCTCGCGCGTCGTGGCCTCGCGCCCGCGCACGGCGAGACGGCGCGTGAGTTCTGGAAGCGGGCCCACGCCCACGCTCCCGCGTGCGGAGCGCCGCTCGCGCGCCTGACCGCCGGCTACGAGCGCGTCCGCTTCGGCGGCGCGCATCTCAGTGCCACGGAGGTGGCCGAGCTGGAGGGCTGTCTGTCCCTGTTGAAGACATGAATACCACCGTCTTCGCGGTCTTCATGGCGACGGCGGAGCACGCGGGCAGCGCGCCCTTCCTGTGCGTGCCGCCCCGGCCCGAGCGCGCCTACCATCCCGCCGGCCTCGAGCTCACGTATGCGGAAGTGCGCGAGGCGGTGCTGGAGCTGCGGCGCGCCTACGAGGATGCCGGCTACGGCCACGGTCATCGGGTCGCTCTGCTGCTGGAGAACCGGCCCGAGTTCTTCTTCCACTATCTGGCGCTCAACTCGCTCGGCTGCAGCGTGGTGCCGGTCAACCCCGACTACCGCCACCACGAGCTGCTCTACCAGATGGACCACTCGGAGGCCGACCTCGCCGTCGTCATCGGCGCCCGCGTGGCGGATCTGGAGGCGGTGGCGCGCGAGCGTGCGAAGCTCCTGCCCGTGGTGGACGCGGAGGCGTG
>JBKKCN010000603.1:0-3637 GCA_046712525.1 Candidatus Rokuibacteriota bacterium | reverse complement strand
GCCACCTGCTCCGGCGTCTCCACCGCGTGCGTGGCCACGTCCACCACGCCCACGAGGACGTCCTTGCCGTCGAGCAGGCCCAGCAGCGACAGCGGCACCCGTGAGTTGGCGCACTCGAGCGAGACCTGGTCGATGCGGCTGCTTGCGAGGAGGGGAAAGGTCTGCTCGTACTGCCGCCACTCGCTGCCGAGCGTCTGCTTCCAGTCGTTGTTGGCCTTGATGCCGTAGCCGTAGCAGATGTGCACGGCGGTGCGGCAGGTGAGCCCGTCGATGGCGCGGTGCAGCGCCTCGATGCCCCACGCTTTCACGTCGTCCATGTAGACGTTGAAGGCGGGCTCATCGAACTGGATGACGTCGACGCCCGCGCCCGCGAGATCGCGCGCCTCCGCGTTGAGCACCCGCGCGAAGGCCATGGCGAGGGCGGCGCGGTCGCGGTAGTGCTCGTCGGCGAGCGTGTCCACGATGGTCATCGGCCCCGGAAGCGTGAACTTCAGGCGGCGCTCCGTGTGCGCGCGGGCCCACCGCACCTCGTCGAGGTGGACCGCCACCGGCCGCTGCAACGGCCCCGTCACCGTGGGCACCTCCGCCTGGTAGCGGTCGGCGCGGATGCCGATGGTCACCCGCCGGCTGAAGTCGATGCCCTCCAGCCGCTCCAGAAAGCCGTGCACGAAGTGCTGCCGCGACTGCTCGCCGTCCGTGACGATATCGATGCCGGCGGCCTCCTGGTCCTTCAGGGCGACGAGCACGGCATCGCGCTGGGCGGCGACGAGGTCGGCGGCCGGCACACGCCACGGCGCCCACAGCTTCTCGGGCTCCGCCAGCCAGGCGGGCTTTGGCAGGCTCCCCGCGATCGTGGTGAGAAGCGAGCCGGCGCTTGCGCGCGCACTACTCATGAATGAATCATTCCCGTGAGTTGGCGGGGACTCTAGGGCCGAAGCCGGCGCCTGTCAATGCGCGGAGCTTTGTGGCCGGCGACGGCGACAGTCGTGGGACACTTGTACGTAGGGAGGGAACAATGAACGACGTCACACGGGCTTCTTCGTACGGGACTGACGCCGTCGCGGAGCGCGTCACCGCGTTCCTGGGCGCGGTATACCGGTGGATGTTCGTGGGCCTCGGCGTGACGGCGGCCGTCGCCTACGTGCTCGCGGGCTCGCCGGCTCTCATGCAGGCGCTGCTGGCGAACCGGATCATGTTCTTCGGGATTCTGATCGCCGAGCTGGGCCTGGTGTTCTACCTCTCGGCACGGGTGCAGCATCTGGCACCCTCGACCGCCATGATGCTCTTCCTCGTCTACTCGGCTCTGAACGGCCTCACGCTGTCGGTGATCATGATGGCCTACACGGGCGCCTCCATCGCCACCACGTTCATGGTGACGGCGGGCATGTTCGGCGGCCTCGCCGTCTTCGGGACGACCACGAAGCGGAGCTTGGCCGGCGTCGGCCAGTTCCTCTACATGGGCCTCATCGGTCTCGTGCTCGCCTCCGTGGTCGGCATGTTCTGGCAGAACGACGCGCTGCAGTTCCTCATCTCCGTGGTCGGCGTCATCGTCTTCACCGGCCTCACCGCGTGGGACGCCCAACGGCTCAAGCAGATGGGCGCCACGCTGCCCCCGGACAAGATCGGCTCGTACGCGATCGTGGGCGCGCTGTCCCTCTACCTGAACTTCATCAACCTCTTCCTGATCCTGTTGCGGTTCGGGGGGAGCCGGCGAGATTAGTTTCGGCCTTTAAAGCACGCGGGGCGGCCTGTTCTTGATGTACATGGGGGGCCTCGGCGGCCCCCCAAGCCCCCCGGCGGCGGACATCGGTCTAAAGCACGCGGGGCGGCCTGAATTTTCTTGATGTACATGGGGGCCTCGACGGCCCCCCAAGCCCCCCGGCGGCGGACATCGGTTTAAAGCGCTCCGCGGTCGTGGACGATGCGGCCGGCGACGATCGTGAAGTCGACGGAGAGATCTTTGATCGCGTCCTCGGGGCATGTGAGGGGATCGTCGCCGAGGACGACGAGGTCGGCGTCCTTGCCGGGTTCCAGCGAGCCGCGGCGATCTTCGCTCCACGTCAGCAGGTGGCCGGTCTGAACTGAGAGGCGAAGCGCTTCCTCACGCGTGAGGCGGCTGTCGCCGAGGCGGCGCTTGGCGCCGTCGTCCCAGCGCGCGAGCGCTTCCCACATCGTCCACAGCATCGAGAAGGGCACGCCGTCGGTGCCGAGAGCGACCGGAATTCCCGCGTCCACCATCTCGCGCAGTGGTATGGCGCGCTCGCCCAGAGCGTCGAGGCCGTACCGGTCACCGGCCATGTGCAGGAAGCCCGGAGTCGCCGTCGCCACCACGCCCAGATCCTTCATGCGCCGCAGCTGGTCGGCAGTGGCGGCATTCACGTGGACGACCACCCAGCGCCGTTCTCGGATCGAGACCTCGCGATCGATCGCCTCGTAGGCGGACAGCGCGTACTCGAGATCCCGGCTCACGAGACAATTGATGCGCAGGCCCAGGCGCACCGCTTCCATGCCGAGACGGACGAAGCGCGCATGGTCCATCGCCTGGTAGTAGTGGCCCGCCCACTGCTCGTACGGGTAACCGGCGGCGACGATCTCGGCCACCCGCGTGTCGGCGGTGCCGCCGAGGTTCACGCCCTCCACCCGGAAGCGCTCGTCGCCGAGGCCGCGCTCGCTGGCGATTGCCGCGTAATGATAGAAGAGGTCGCACAGCCGCGCGTCGTCGAACACGGCGCTCGGCACGCTCATCGGCGTGTGCATGCGCAGGCTGAGATCGCCTGCCGCGTGGACCTCACGATAGGCACGGATCACCGCGGGCGTGAGGCCGTGGCCTTCGAAGGCGGCGGTGGTGCCGGCGGCCGCGTAGGCGCGCGCGCCCCACCGCACGCTCTCCACGCGATCCTCGTGCGTGAAGCGGGGCAGGGACTTGAACAGCGTGTACTCGAGGACCGGCACGAAGTTGCGCTCCAGGAAGACGCCCGTGGGCTCGCCCTGCGCGTCGCGGACGATCTCCACGTTGTGTGGGGCGACGGTGTCGCGCGTCACCCCTGCCCGGCGCAGCGCCTGTGAGTTCGCGATGGATGGAAACGGGCGGTGACTCCACCAACCCCACACGGCGCGGATGTAGACGGGGTTGTCGGGGGCGACGGTGTCGAGGTCGTGGCGGCTGGGAAAACGACCGTCGTCGAGCTGGTCGGCACGGCTCACGTAGTCGTGAGGCGGGCTGCCCAGGGGCATCACCACGATCCACGCCCCCGGCCTCGCTGCACGCACCGCGTCGCGCACGACGTCGACAATGGCGCCGACGGAGCGCAGGCCTTCCACGGCAATGCCCCCGCGGCGCTTGAGGCCTTCGCGGTCGACGTGCGGATGGGCGTCGCAGAAGCCGGGCACCACCGCACGACCGTGCAGGTCGATGGTGCGTGTCCCCGGTGACGCTTGCGTGAGCAGGCGCGCCGAGTCGCCGACCTCGGTGACCCGATCGCCTCGCACCGCGACCGCCTCCGCGATGCGCGAGCCCCGGTCGAGCGTGATGACTTTGCCGCCGTGCAGGATCAAGTCGGGCGCGGGCATGGGCGGATATCTTACCTACATGGGGGGCCTCGAAGGGCCCCCCAAGCCCCCCGACGCTCGGTAGGGT
>JBKKCN010000602.1:0-6081 GCA_046712525.1 Candidatus Rokuibacteriota bacterium | reverse complement strand
CGGTTGCGCGCTCACCCTGGGCGGGCGGGGGCGTGCCCGCCCTTAAACGCGGGGGCCCTCGCCTCCTCGCGACCTCAGGCCTTCTTCATCGGCGTCCCACAGCAGTTCGTGAACTTCGGTGCCGTCTTTCCGCACTTCGTGCACTTGAACGGGTCAGCCATGCGTGCACCTCCTTAGCCGCGCACTTACCTTCCTCGCGGCACATGGGCGCGGGTCGACGCAAGGCCCGCGCCAATTGTTGTCAACGCTAAATCGATGACTTACGGGAGTGCTCGGTATCATCGCGTCACCGGAAGACGTGTCCGAGTGCCGGTTTGCACATGATGTGCACGCTGCCGCCGCGCTCAACCGGCCGTCGTCCTCGGATCGAGCAGGTCGCGCAGGGCGTCGCCCACCACGTTGAGCGCGAGCACGATGGCGAAGATCGCCAGGCCGGGGAGGAGCGCGACGTGCGGGCTCAGGATGGCGAACTGGCGGCCGGTGGCCAGCATGCTGCCCCAGTCGGCCGTCGGCGGCTGGGTGCCGAGGCCGAGGAACGACAGGCCGGCGGTGATGAGGATCTTGGCGCCCACGTCGAGGCTGAAGGCCACGATGACCGGTGAGACGAGATGCGGCACGACGTGGCGGCCCAGGATGACGGCGTCACGGGCGCCGAGCGCACGCGCCGCCTCCACGAATTCGCGCTCGCGCAGGGTGAGCACGACGCCGCGCACCAGCCGCGTGTAGATCGGAAAGCCGACGATGGCGATGGCGATCATCGCGTTGCGCAGGCCGGGGCCGAGCCCGGCCACGAGCACGATGGCGAGCAGCACGTACGGAAACGCCATCAGGATGTCGGTCAGGCGCATCACGAGGTTCTCGACCCAGCCCGAATAGAAGCCGCCCACGATCCCCAGCAGCACGCCGATCAGCATCGCCGCCGCCGCCGTCGCCACGCCCGCCAGCAGCGACACGCGCGCGCCCCACACGAGGCGCGACAGCAGATCCCGCCCGAACTCGTCGGTGCCGAGGACGTGCCCGGGGCTCAGCGGCGGTTGCAGGCGCTTGACCGTGTCCACGGCGTCCGGATCGACGAGCGGCAGCCACGGCGCGAGCGCGGCACCGAGGACCGCCGCCACCAGCCCGAGCGTCGCCACCACCGCCAGACGGTTGCGGCGCGCCGCGCGGCCGAGCGCGTCACTCATAGTGGATGCGCGGGTCGAGCCAGGCATAGAGGAGATCGACGGCGAGGTTCACGAGGACGAAGCTGAGGGCGACGACGAGCACGCATCCCTGTACGAGGGGGAAATCGCGCGCGAGGATGCCCTGCACCATCAGTGTGCCCACGCCCGGCCACGCGAACACGGTCTCCGTGAGCACGGCGCCGCCGAGAAGGTAGCCCGCCTGTACTCCCACCACGGTGACGATCGGGATCATCGCGTTCTTGAGTGCGTGGCGCAGCACGACGCCGCGGGTGCCCACGCCCTTGGCGCGTGCGGTGCGGATGTAGTCCTGGCTGAGCGTCTCCAGCATCGTGGCGCGGGTGAGGCGCGCGATGATCGTCACCGAGGCCGCTGCGAGCGTGATCGCGGGCAGAGCAAGATGCGCGAGCAGATCGGGCAGGTCGCCGCCGCCGTAGGGCGCGTACATGCCGGAGGCGGGCAGCCAGCCGAGCCATAGCGCGAAGATCACCATGAGGACGATGCCGAGCCAGAAGGACGGCATGCTGGCGCCGAAGAGTGAGGCCACTGCGCTCGCGCGATCGACGAGCGAGTTCGGCCGGCTCGCGGACAGCACGCCGAGCGCGATGCCGGCGACGGTCGAGAGCACGAGCGCGGTGCCGGTCAAGATCAGCGTGGCCTTGAAGCGGACGAGCACCTCGCCGAGCACGGGGCGTTTCATCCACAGCGAGCGGCCGAGATCACCGCGTGCCACGTGGGATATCCAATAGACGTACTGGAGGTGAAGGGGTTGGTCCAATCCCAGGTCGGCCCGCAGGCGCGCGCGATCCTCCTGCGTCGCCTGCGAGCCGAGCATGATGTCCACCGGGTCGCCGGGCGCCAGGTGAAGACTCATGAAGATGATGATCGACACCCCCGCCAGCACCGGCGCCAGCAACAGCAGCCGGCGGGCGAGGTAGCGTCTCACTTCAGCGAGATGGTCTCGACGCGCAGATCGAAGCTCGGGTGGAGCTTGAATCCCTGCACGCGCTTGCTGTGGGCGGCGGTCTGGATCTCGTGGTCGACGAAGATCCACGGCGCGTCGTCGACGAGGATGCGCTGGGCCTGGCGGTAGAGGTCGGCGCGCTTGGCCTGGTCGGTGGTGAGGCGCGCCTGGTGCAGCAGCTCGTCGAACTTGTCGCTCTTGTAGAGCGCGCGATTGGGACCGTTCGGCGTCCACTGGCTCGAATGCAGCAGCGGGTACATGACCATGTCGGGATCCTCGTTGCCCGCCATCCATGACAGCGCGAACAGCTCCTGCTCCTTGGTGCGGAGCTTGGCGAGGTACGCACCCCACTCCATCGTCTGCAGCGACACGTTGACCCCGACCGCCTTGAGGTTGGACTGGATCACCGTGGACATCGCCACCGGCGACTGCATGCCCGAGCCCGACTCCGGCACCCACAGCGTGGTCGCGAAGCCATTCGGGTAGCCGGCCTCGGCGAGCAGTTTCTTCGCCCGCTCGGGATCGTAGGGGTAGGGCTTGAGGCCGCCGTCGGCGCCCCACGTGCCCGGCAGCACCGGCCCGCGAGACGCCGAGCCCGTGCCCTTGAGCACGTCGCGCACGATCGCCTCCTTGTTGACGGCGTAGTTCATCGCCTGGCGAACGCGCTTGTCGTCGAAGGGCTTCTTCTGGTTGTTGATCCCGAGGTACCACACGTGCGCGCCCACCTGCTTGAGCAGCGTGACCTTCGGGTTGCTCTCGAGCTGCGCCACGTAATCCGGTGGCGTGCCCACGATGAGGTCGAGGGCGCCTGTGAGCAGCTCGGTGAGCCGCGCCTGGTCTTCCACGATCGGGCGGTAGATGACGCGGTCGACCTTCACGGGGGATTTCCAGTAGCCGGGGTTCTTTTCCACCACCACGCGCTGGCCGCGCTCCCACGACACGAACTTGAAGGGACCGGTGCCCACGGGGGTGAGCGCGTAGTCGGCGCCGAACTTCTTCACGGCGGTGGGGCTCACGATGGAGGCGGCGCCGGCCGTGAGCACGGCCAGGAACGACGCCCGCGGCTCCTTGAGCACGAACTCCACAGTGGCGGGGTCGACCACCTCGACCGCCTTCACGTTACCGAAGAAATAGTTGGCGAACGGATACTTGCCGAGCTTCGCGAAGGGATGGTCGGGGAGGATCTGGCGCTCGATCGAGAACTTCACCGCCTCCGCATCGAAGGGCGTGCCGTCGTGGAAGCTGACCCCCTTGCGAAGCTTGAACGTGTAGCGCAGGCCGTCTCTCGAAACGGTCCACGACTCCGCGAGGCCGGGCACGATCTGCGTGCTCTCGTCGGGGAACGTCACCAGTGTCTCGACGATGCGCCGCCCCACGCGGTTGGAGTTGAGATCGGTCACCTGCGCGGGGTCGAGGTTCACGGGCTCGGCCTGGAGCCCGACGACGATGGTCCCCGCCGGCTGGGCCCACGCCGGCATCGCCACCAGCCCGAGAATCAGCGCAATCATTGTCAGCCACGCCGTCGTCATGCTCATCGTGCGCCTCCGTGGGCGGCCGCCCGAGGGGTCGCGGCCGCCGTCCAGGGCGCGATTAAACCACAGCGACGACTACGGGAGCAGGTCGGAGACGAGGATGCGGATGGACGTGAAGGCGAGGGGAGCCACCACGTCCTGCGGCGTGAGTGAGGTGACGGACCGATAGTGCCAGCCGTAGATCGCCGACGGGTCTACCACCGGCTCCCGGTACACCTCGAGGACGCGCTCGATGAGGTTCACGATCCAGTAGTCCTGGATGCCCGCCCGGGCAAACAGGCTGCCCTTGTGAACGCGGTCGAACGTCAGTCTGGAGTCGGACACCTCGATGACGAGCGGCGGACACGCGGGATGGGCATGGCGGTAGTCCGCCGGGCGTCCCGGCACGACGACAAGATCCGGCTCGGGCTCGGATTCGTCATCGAGCCATACAGGCTCTTGCGTTCTGACGCTCCAACCCGATGGGAGGACGGCTCGCAACGCGTAGTCGACGGTACCTACCGCGGAGGAGTGATAGGCGCCCTTCGGCTCGGCGACGATGAGCTGGCCGCCGATGAGCTCGATGTTGTCCCCCTCGAACACTCCCAGATCGATGAGCCGGTCGTACTCGGCTCGCGTCCAGCGCCGGAGCGTCAGCGGAGCTTCCGCCATGCCCGTACTCTAACCGGGCGTTCCCGGGCTCGCAATGTGCGGCGATGAATACACGCGCTCGCGGCGTATACTCCCCGGCCGAGGGAGACGTCCGGGTCCCAGAGGAGGCGCACCGATGGTCGACGTTCCGTTTCGCTCCGCCAAGCAGCTTGCCGCCGACATTCGTCGGAAGAAGATCGGCTGTCTCGAGCTGCTCGATCTCTATCTGGCGCGCGTCGACAAGTACGACGGCGCGTTGAACGCCGTCGTCGTGCGCGATGTCGAGCGCGCGCGCACGCGGGCGCGCGCCGCCGATCGCGCCCTCGGGCGCGGCGAGGTGTGGGGTCCGCTCCACGGCGGGCCCATGACCATCAAGGAGTCGTATGACGTGGCGGGTCTGCCCACGACGTGGGGCGTGCCCGCCTACAAGGACAACGTCGCGACGAAGAACGCGCTCGCGGTGGACCGCCTCCTCGGCGCCGGCGTGGTGCTCTTCGGCAAGACGAACGTGCCCATGTATCTCGCGGACTGGCAGTCTTTCAACGCCATCTACGGCACCACGAACAATCCGTGGGACGTCACGCGCTCGCCCGGCGGATCGTCCGGCGGCTCGGTGACGGCGCTGGCCGCCGGACTGACGGCGCTGGAGGCCGGCAGTGACATCGGCTCCTCCATCCGCAACCCGGCGCACTTCTGCGGCGTCTACGGCCACAAGCCGACGTGGGGCATCGTGCCGCGCACGGGCCAGGCACTCCCGTGGCAGACGGCGCCCGTCGACATCGACGTGGTGGGGCCGCTGGCGCGCAGCGCTGACGATCTCGCCATCGCGCTCTCGGCGATGGCGGGGCCGGACGCGATCGAGGCGGCGGGCTGGCAGCTCCGGCTGCGCGCGCCGAAGCAGAAGCGCCTGCGCGACTTCAAGGTGGCGCTCATGCTCGACGCGCCGGGCTTTCCGGTCGACCGCGACGTGACGGACCGGCTCCAGGCGCTCGGTGATTTCCTGGGGCGGCAGAAGGCGAAGGTGGACGACCGCGCGCGCCCCGCTGTCGACACCGCCGAGGCCTGGCGCGTGTACACGCGGCTCCTGCGCGCGGCGACGTCCGATCGTCAGAGCGACGCCGACTTCGAGAAGAACCTGGGGATCGCGCGGTCGCTGGCGCCCGACGACGAGAGCTACCACGCTCGCGCCACGCGCGCGGCGGTGCTCTCACACCGGGACTGGCTAACGGCGAACGAGGCTCGGGACCGCATGCGGCGCGCGTGGGCGGAGTTCTTCACGAAGTACGACCTGCTGCTGTGTCCCGTCGCCGGCAGCGCCGCCTTCCCGCACGACCAGAAGGGCGAGCGTCACGAGCGCACGCTGATCGTGAATGGCAAGCGCGTGCCCGTGACTGATCACTTGTTCTGGGCGGGCTACACGGGCGTGTCCTACCTGCCGTCGACCGCCGCCCCGTCAGGCTTCACGCCGGCCGGCCTGCCGGTGGGCGTGCAGATCGTCGGACCGCAGTACGGCGATCTCACGTGCCTAGCGTTCGCGCGGTTGCTCGAGCGCGAGTTCCAGGGCTTCGTGCCACCGCCGGCCTTCGTGTAAGCCGTGGTGTCGACAGGGGTGGACATTGATCGTCTCCGCGTGGCGCGGTAGCCTCGCCGCATGACGATGTATCCCGTGCGGACGCGCCGATGGACGCGCCTCGAATACGACCGGCTGGTCGATTTCGGCGTCCTGCGCGAGGACGAGCCGGTCGAGCTGCTGGGTGGCCAGATGATCGTGGCC
>JBKKCN010000601.1:0-19233 GCA_046712525.1 Candidatus Rokuibacteriota bacterium | reverse complement strand
CGCCACTCCGGACTTCGAGGCGAGCTCCTACCATCACGTGCCCACCGTCACCTACGCGAGCGCAGTGCACGTGGCGCTGGTGGACGTGGACACGGGCACCGGCTACGTGAAGCTGCTCAAGTACGTGGTCGCCCACGACTGCGGCAAGGTCATCAATCCGGTCATCGTGGAGGGGCAGGTGCACGGCGGAGTCGCGCAGGGCGTGGGCGGCGCCCTCTTCGAGGAGATGGCGTACGACGCCGAGGGCCAGCTGCTCACGGGCACCCTCATGGACTATCTCGTGCCCACCTCCACGGATCTGCCCGCCATCGACACCGTGCATCTCGAATTCCCGTCGCCGCGGAATCCGCTGCAGATGAAAGGCGTCGGCGAGGGCGGCGCCATCTCGCCTCCCGCCGCCATCGCCAACGCGATCGACGACGCGCTGGCCCCTTTCAACGTGCGGCTCACGGAAACCCCCGCGAGTCCCTCCCGCGTGCTCGCGCTCATCGACGCCGCGCCGTGAAACCGGCGCCGTTCGAGTACCACGACCCGCGCGCGATCGAGGAGGCGGTGGCCCTTCTCGCGCGGTACGGCGACGACGCCAAGATCCTCGCCGGTGGCCAGAGCCTGCTCCCGATGCTGAATCTTCGGCTCGCGCGCCCGGCCGCCGTGATCGACATCAATCGCGTGGCGGGCCTCGACGACATCGCGGAGACCAATGCCACCGTGCGCGCCGGCGCCCTCGTGCGCCAGCGCGTCTTCGAGCGGTGGGCGAGCCGCCGCCTGCCCCTCGTCGCCGCCGGCCTCGCTCTCGTCGGCCACGCGGCCATTCGCAATCGCGGCACCGTGGCCGGATCCATCGCACATGCGGATCCCGCCTCCGAGCTGCCCGCGCTCCTGCTCTGCCTCGACGGCACCGTGGTCGCGCGCAGTGCCGGCGGCGAGCGGGAGATCCCCGCCGCGGACTTCTTCCAGGGCCCACTCATGACCGCCGCGCGCGCCGACGAGCTGGTGACCCACACGCGCTGGACCTTGCCGCCCGCGGGCGCGGGCTGGGGGTTTCACGAGGTGGCGCGACGTCACGGTGATTTCGCGCTCGTGGGTGCGGCCGTCCTTCTCACCGTGAGCGCGGGACTCGTGCAGCATGTGCGCGTGGCGCTCTTCGGCGCGGGAGCGACGCCCGTGCGCGCCCGTCACGCGGAGGCGGCGCTCACTGGCCAGCGGTTGTCCGCCGACGTCATCGCGGAGGCGGCCACAAGGGCGGCGGCGGAGATCGAGCCCGATTCCGACCTGCATGCCACCGCGGCGTACCGGCGCCGCGCGGGGCGCACGCTGGTCACGCGGGCGCTCAGCGACGCCGCCGATCGCGCGGGGCGCGCATGACCCCACGCACCATCCGCGTCACCGTCAACGGCCAGCGTTACGAGCGCACGGTGGAGCCGCGGCTCACCCTGGCCGACTTCCTGCGCGAGAGTCTCGACCTCACCGGAACTCACGTGGGCTGCGAGCATGGCGTGTGCGGTGCCTGCACGGTGCTCCACGACGGGCAGCCCGTACGCTCCTGCCTGCTCCTGGCAGTTCAGCTGGATGGCGCCAGCCTCACCACCATCGAGGGTGTGGCCGACGGCGACACGCTGCACCCGGTGCAGCAGGCGTTCTGGGATCACCACGGCCTGCAGTGCGGCTTCTGCACGCCGGGCATCGTGCTCGTGGCCAAGGCCCTGCTCGAGGAGAACCCGCGGCCGACGGACACCGAGATCCGGGAGGCGATCTCCGGCAACCTGTGCCGGTGCACCGGTTATCACTTCATCGTGGAGGCGATCCGGGCCGCGGCGGACTCCCGCACATCTTCTTGACGTCGTCCCAGTCGTAGCCCGGCAGCACCGACGGCGCCGGTGGCGCCGCTGCCGCCAGCGCTTTCAGGCGCTCGAGCCGGTCCCCGGAGGGGGGATGACTCGACAGGTACCGCGGCAGCGTGCCCGTGGTGCTCTCGAGCGTGGCCACTTTCCGGAAGAACTCGAGCATCCCGCGCGGATCGATCCCCGCCGCCAGCAGCATGCGCAGACCGTCGCGGTCCGCCTCCTCTTCGTTCTGGCGGCTGAACTGCAGATCTCCCAGCGTGCGCGCCGCCTCCAGCCCGAACGCCATCACGCCGCTCACGTCGCCCGCCACCGCCGCCAGCAACAGCGCCGTGGACGCGCGCTGCAAGAGCATCCGCGTGCCGTGCCGGTGCAGCACGTGCTGGATCTCGTGCGCGAGGACGCCCGCCAGCTCGTCCGCGCTCGCCGTACGCTCGAGGAGGCCGCGGTAAAGCACGAGGGCGCCGCCGGGCGCCGCGAGCGCGTTGACGGTTGTGTCGTCGACGACCGTCACGCGAAATCGATACGGCTGCCCGGGCGCGCCACGCAGGAGCGCGCTGACGATCGTGTCCACCGCCTGCTGTCGCCGCGCATCCTCGCAGCGTTTGCCGGCGGGCACGAGGTGGCCCACCACCGTGTCTCCGAGGCTGGCCTCCCACGCCACCGGCACGCGGGAGGCGGCGATCCCGGCGAGCGCCGGCATCCCCCACAGGTACAGCGACACCGCGAGCGCGATGACGCCCACGCCGGCGCCGGCGGTGAGATAGACGCGGCGCCGCCGGCGGGCGGGATCATGGAAGCGCCGGGTGGCGTCGGGCGAGGTGGCGTGGAGCGCGCGGAGAAAGGCCACGTCGTCCACGAGCAGCGCTTCCGTGAGCCCGGCGCCGCGCTCCAGCCGTACCACCTCGCCCGCGTACGTGCCCTGCGTTTGTCGGATTTCGGTGAACGGCCAGAAGCGCGTGGCGCCTCCGTCGTGCTGTGTGAGCTCGAGACCGGTGCGCGCGATGCGGACGGTGACCGGTCGTCGTACGGCGCTGACGCCGTCGAGGTACTGCCCCTGCCAGTCCGCCCGCACGCCTACGTGACGCCGAAGTCGGCGTCGAGCAGACCGGACAGCCCCTCGCCGGAGGCGGAGGCGGCGCGAGCGTCCTGGTGCACGGCACTGAACTCAGCGGCCCCCTCCAGCGACAGGTACCGGAACGTGAAGCGCAGGGAGCGGACGACCACCCATGGCATCGCGATGCCGAGCGTGACGATGACGAGGAGCCAGTTCGTGAGCGTGAGCGCGGCCCAATTGCGCCCGCGCACCGGATTGGCAAACCGCGCCGCGCCGAAGGTGGTGTGCTCGGCGAAGTACCGCTGCTTGTGCGCGGAGAACCAGAACCACGACAGGCCGAGCGTGGGCAGCAAGAGCAGCAGCGCGCGCAGGTACGGCCACAGCAGATCCCGCCCGTGCCCGTCGAATCCGAAGCGCTGCGAGCCCAGGTACGAGTGCGACACCATGAACGCCTGCCGGCGGGTCAGGAAGTACGGATAGTACACGCCAAGCGTGATCGTCGTGAGCAGCGAGCCGTTGACGAAGAGATTGACGAACTCGCGCGCGGGCCCCCGGAAGGAGAAGCGGATGCCGCGCCACGACGTGCGGCTGAGCCGGTACCGCCGCGCTCCCACCATGGCCACGGGCACGAAGACCATGACGAGGATGCCGAGCAACAGCTGGGCGGCCCCCTGCACCAGCGCGGGGGCGCCGAAGAGCTCGGGCAGGCTCAGGAGCAGCACCGGCACGCTCACCACGACCATGGCCTTGAGGTAGCCGAGGAAGAGCTCCTTGCCCGTGCCGTGGTACGCGAAGCGATCGCCTTCGAACTCGGTCTGACTCAGCAGGTACGCGCGCACTTTCGCCTTGCTCCAGAAATAGTAGACGCCCAGCGTGAGCAGGGTCAGGCACGTGTTCACGACCTGGATGCCGAAGAGGGCGCCGCCCGTCCCCTGGAAAGTCAGCCGGCGGCTACCGCTCACCGCGGGCGCGCGCGCGCCGGTATCGGACGCCACACTCGCGGGCGCTGCGGGCGGTGCCTGCGGGCGCGTCAAGGAGGCGCCGCCGCCCCCCGCCGCCACCGACGGCCCCCGTCGGAGCTTCTCGAGGTACGCCTCGTACACGGGAATAACCACGTGGCATTGAGGACACTTATCGGTGCCCACACCCGAGAAGCCGCACTTCGGACACGTGTCAGCCATGACCTCGCCCTCCGTGCGGCCGCAGGGGCCGCTCGCGTTCTACTTAAGCACGCGTCGCTGTCAGTGCCGACTTAAAAGGGAGGGGATCGTCCTCAGGGCCTCCGCGACCCGGGCGCCGTGCCACGAGAACGGCTTGCCGTCGACGAGGTGGATGCGTCCGTCCCGCACCGCCGGCACTTCGCGGTACCCTGCGAAGTCCTCGACGTGGGCACGCCGGAAGCGAAAGGGCTCGTCGGGCAGCACGATGACCTCCGGCCGCCGCGACGCCACTTCGTCGAGCGTCAGGGCCGGATAGCGCTCGGCCCGGTCTGCGAACACGTTGCGGGCCCCGCACACCCGAAGGAGGTCGGAGATGTACGTGTCACGGTTGACCGTCATGTACGGGTTGCGCCAGATGGCGTAGAACACGTCCACGGGCGGCCGCGCGGCGCTCTGCGCGCGCACGCTCTCGTAGAGCGGCTGAAGCTCCGCCAGCATCGCCTCCGCGCGGGCCTGCGTGGACGTCACCTCGCCGAGGTCGCGGATCATCGCGAGCCCTTCCACCACCGTGCGCGGGTACGTCACCCACACGGGGATACCCCAGCCGCGAAGCGTCTCGACGTGCTCGCGGACGTTCACCTCCACGTTGGCGATGACGAGGTCCGGCGCCAGCGCGCGGATGGCGGCGAGGTCGGGATCCTTCTCGCCGCCGACCTTGGTCCTGGTGCGGACGATGTCACGCGGCTCCGAGCAGTAGACGGTGACGCCGACGAGGGCGTCGGCGAGGCCCAGCTCGCACAGCAATTCCGTGGTGCTCGGAATGAGCGACACGATGCGGCGCGGGGGAGCGGGCAGCGTGAGGGCGACCCCGGAGGCGTCGACGGGCACCTCAGGCGATGCGGCGGCTGCGCAGGCGCTCCACGTGGGCGAGCAGCTCGCGGGTACGGTCGGCGAGCTCCTGGTCCCATTTCATGATCTCCGGCACCGGCTGCTTGCCGTCGAGGGCGTCCTCCAGGTTGGTCACCGCGACTCCGAAGAGCTTCAGCAGCCGGCGCGTCTCGTCACTGGGCATGGCAGCACCGCTCCTTTACTCGTCGACGTTGATCTCGGGAGCGTCCTTCCAGCGCGGCGCGCTCTCCGGCTTGAAGTTCTTCGTGTTCACGAAGTGCATCCCGTGGTGCAGGTTCATCTTGAATTTCCCCCCGCCGAAGCGGCCGTCGATCCACGCGAGGGGATCCTCGAGGAATGGCGCCATGTCCGCCGAAGGCAGGCGCGCGAGCCACTTGAAGCGGATGGTGCCCGCGAACGGCTCCTGCACACCGATGGTCGCGGTGAACTCCGGCCACACACGCCCGAACTCGATCAGGATCTCCCGGCGCGACGGCCGCTCGAGGCCGCGGTTGAGGAGGTTGCGCTTGAGGTACGGCTCGATCAGGTCCCAGCACCACGCCGCGATCACGACGGGGCGGAGTGTACCACGCTTGGCGCACCGGAGGCGCACGCCTGGCCTATAATGTGCGCCGTGACCGCCGCCTCTCCGGCTCTCATCCTCATCGCCGACGACACGGCGGACAACCGCGAGATGTATGCGGAGTATCTCGCCTTCCTCGGCTACCGCGTCGAGACCGCTGACAACGGTATCACCGCACTGTCGCTGGCCCAGAATCTCCGTCCCGATCTGGTCATCATGGATCTGTCCATGCCGGACATGGACGGCTGGGAAGCGTCGCGTCGGCTCAAGGCGGACGCCGACCTCGCCATGATCCCGATCCTCGTGGTGACTGGACACGCGCTCGACGGCGCGGAGCGCGCAGCGCTCGCCGCGGGCGGCGATGCCTTTCTCACCAAGCCGTGCCTGCCCGAGCAATTGGCCGCCAAGGTGGAGGATATGCTGCGCGCCCGCGGCTCCGGCTGACGCCTCCGCGTCGCGTGCGTCGTGGCATGCTGCCTGCTCACTCGGAGGAGCATGGCCCAATCGGAGTTGCGGCAATTGAAAGAACTGCATCAACGGATGCAGGCCACCGTGGACGACGTCGAAAAAATCCGCGATGAGGCCAGCGCGGTCTCCGACGAGCTCTCCGCGCGACGCCGGGACGTGCTGATGCAGCTTGAAACTCTGCGCCGGCGGATCGATTACATCGTGGGCCTCGCCGGGCCCCCCAAGCCCCCCGACGCTCGGTAACGCCGCGGCAAAAAGCCGCGGCGCTCCTAGATCTCCCCGCGCGCGCGGCGACTGCTCTTACATTGCGGCGTGTACCATGAAGGTGTGAAGAGAAACTTCGACATTGCACGTCTGTTCTACGAGATGGCGAGCCTGCTCGAGGTTCGCAACGAGTCGATGTTTCGTGTGCGCGCGTACCAGCGCGGGGCGCAGACCCTGGAGACGCTCGCGGAGGACGTGGCTACGGTGGCTGCCGCGGGCGGATTGCAGCAGCTCCCCGCCATCGGCAAGGATCTCGCGGCCCGCATCGGCGAATACCTCGCGACCGGCCGCATCGCGCAGCTCGACCGGCTGCGCGCGGAGCTGCCCGAGAAATTCCTCACCTTGCTCGAGGTGCGCGGCCTCGGCCCCAAGACCGCCAAGGCGCTCTACGAGCAGCTCGGCGTGGACTCCATCGAGCGGCTGGAGGAGCTGTGCCGGTCGAAGGCGATCGTGGGGGTGGCAGGCATCCGCGACAAGACGTGCGAGAACATCCTCAAGGGCATCGCCAGCCTGAAGGCGGGCCGCACCCGCACCCTCATGTCGACCGCGCGTGCGGTGGCGCGCCAGGTGGCGGAGGCGCTGCGCGCGCACGGCGGTGTGGAGCA
This sequence comes from Candidatus Rokuibacteriota bacterium, assembly GCA_046712525.1. Taxonomy (GTDB): domain Bacteria; phylum Methylomirabilota; class Methylomirabilia; order Rokubacteriales; family CSP1-6; genus JBBDXO01. The sequence goes on along the minus strand of JBKKCN010000601.1, from coordinate 12,367 downwards.
GGTCGAGATCGCGGGGTCCCTGCGCCGCATGCGCGAGAGCGTCAAGGACATCGACATCCTCGTCACCTCGCGCGAGCCCGCGCGCGTGATCGACACGCTCACTTCCCTGCCCTCCATCGTGGAGGTCATGGGCAAGGGCGACACCAAGGTGACCGTACGCCACCAGGATGGGCTCGCCATCGACCTTCGCGTGGTGGCGCCGGAGGCGTTCGGCGCCGCCCTGCAATACTTCACGGGTTCCAAGGAGCACAACGTCAGAACGCGCGAGATCGCGTCGCGCATGGGCCTGAAGATCAGCGAGTACGGCGTCTTCGACGAAGCGACGGGCGACCGCGTGGCGGGCACCACGGAAGCGGATGTCTACGCCGCCATCGGCTTGCCGTGGATCCCGCCCGAGCTGCGTGAGAGCGGGGGCGAGATCGAGGCCGCGCGCGAGAGGCGGCTGCCCGCCCTCGTGACCGCGGCCGATATTCGCGGCGACCTGCACGCGCACACGGAGTGGTCGGACGGCCATCACTCGCTGGAGAAGCTGGTGGCAGCCGCGCAGGCACGCGGCTACGAGTACATCATCGTCTCCGACCACTCGAGATCCCTCACCATCGCGGGAGGCCTCAGCGTGGATGAGGTGCGCGCGCAGGTGGCGAAGATCCGGGCCCTGCAGCCGGCGTTCAAGATCCGTATTCTCACGGGCACCGAATGCGACATCCTCGAGGACGGGCGCATGGACTTCCCCGACGAGCTCCTCGCGGAGCTCGACGTCGTCCTCGCCGCCGTTCACTCCCGCTTCCGGCAGCCGCGGGCGGAGATGACGGCGCGCATCGTGCGCGCGCTCGGCCACCCGCACGTCGACGTGCTCGCGCATCCCACCGGCCGTCTCATCGGCTCACGCGAGCCCTACGACGTCGACCTGGAAGCGGTCTTCGCGGCCGCCCGCGCGCACGGCAAGGCCATCGAGATCAATTCGTCGCCCGACCGCCTCGATCTCTCCGACGTCCACGCGCGCCGCGCCGCCGACCTCGGGATCCCGATCGCCATCACCACCGACACTCACTACCTCTCGAACTTCGACTTCCTCGAATACGGCCTCGCCGTCGCCCGCCGCGCCTGGATCACCCCCGCCCAGGTCCTCAACGCGCGCCCCCTCCCCGACCTCCTCGCCTGGGCAGCCTCACACCGCTAACCCGCCCGTCCGCGGGCCTTATCGAGGAGCGCCACGGCTTCGCCGCGGCGCTTCCGAGCGTCAGGGGGCTTGGGGGCCCGTCGAGGCCCCCATGCAAATCGATGAGGGCGTCGAAGCCGCTTGGGCAGAAGAGATCACCAAGCGCATCCGCGAGCTGGACTCGGGGGCGATCACTCCATCCGGAGGCAATCAACGAAGCGCGCGCCGCGCGAAAATGGTACGAGGCGCGGAACGCCGAAGTAGCCGACGCGTTCATGGCCGAGCCCTAACCGAGCGCACGCAGCGGCCGGCGCTGCGCGCCCCCGCTGATTCGCATCGATCGCGCTGCGGGGTGAGGTCCCAAGCTGGCCGGCGTGCGATGGGACGCGGATCGTGAGCGACGAGTCCGTCTCCCGCGTCGTCGACGCCGAGCAAGACGATCAGGTCAGGCCGCACCCGGACCCCTCGAAGGCGATCGCGACGTGGCCCATGAACGCCGAGTCGGCGGCGACGAAGTCGCCGGATGGGAAGACGCCGACCGCGTCCATAGGCGCCGCAGCTGTGACGCGGAGCAGCCCGTACAGGATCGCCGGGGCCGTCCCCCGGCTCTCCGTCTGACGGACGACGCACCCGGGTGGCGCGTCTTCCAGAAGGGGCGCGTAGAACCGCTCGTGGCCGCGCGTGACGAGGACCAGTGTCCGCTCGGACGGGATCACGAGAGCGGTCCGGCGACGCGTCCGGTCGAGCAACGTCTCGTTGCCGAGGAGCCGGCAGAACTGCTTGGGCCGGTCATCGTTCTCGATCCGTCGTGTCAAGGGCCGGAGCCTCGTGCCGTCCCCTCCAGCCAGAATGAGTCCCCACCGATCGTGAATCTCGTGTGGTGTGTCGTGGAGCATCACCTTCTCCATCTCTCGGGAGCCCTCTCGCTCGTGCCTGCCCTTACTGGCTGCCGATCGAGACCGGGAAGCTGAGCTTCTCCGCCTTGTAGGGAGACGGGAGGTACGCGAGCTCCAGGCGGATCTCCCTCAACGTCTTCGGCTTGAGCGCCTCAGCCGGAAAATCAGCCTCGAGCAACTGCGTGGCATCGTGCCCGGGATCGAGTCGCTCGGCGGTATACCCGGCGAACTTGATGGTCGGCTCCTGCTGCCCATCGACCATGGCGATCGACCGCCCCTGGGCGTCGATGTACTGGATTCTCCCGGAGACGAGGCGCACGGACTGGTCGGTGGACGCGTTCTTCAGCTTCCGCGTGCCGGTCAGCTTCGCCGGCGAGACGACGCGGCCGGAGCCCTGCTCGACCCGTCCGGTGACCTTCATGTCCGTGATCTCTCCGGTGACGATCCCGACTCTCACCGCCACCGACGCCGGCGTCACCGGATACGCCCGGTCCTCGATCAGGGCCGCCGTCGCCGACGGCTGCTGGGAGCAGCCGGACATCATGAAGACGACTGCCAGGATCACGAGCGCCACGACCAGCCAGTATTTCCACATGAACTGCTCTCCTCGAAGACGCCGCCTGTCAGCGTCAGCTCCTCGCGACGCCTCCCTGGCTCCGAGCCCATCCAGTGCCGCTGCTCCCGATTGCGAAGCGGTCCGATGAGAGCTTGGGATCGCTGCGAATCGCGTTACCGGCGGTCCCGGGGCGAGTCGAGGTAGCGCAGAAGGTCCGAGTCCGGCTTCAGCACGATCGTCGTCGTCCCGTCCGAGAACACGCGCTCGTAGCTTTCCAGCCGCCGCAGAAATCCGTAGAAGGCGGGGTCCCGCCCGAAGGCCCGGCCAGTGACCTCGGTGGCCTTCGCATCCCCTGTACCCCGGGCCCCCTGGCTCTCCTGGTAGGCCTTGGCCAGGATGATCTCCCGCTCCTTGTCGGCTTGGGCGATGATCTCCTTTCCCTTCTCCTCGCCTTCCGCGCGGTACCGCATCGCGATCCGCTGCCGCTCGGCCTGCATCCGGGCAAATACGCTCGCCTGGACCTCGGGAGGCAGGTCTGCCCGCTTGATCCGCACGTCCATCACGCGGATCCCGAACGGCGTGGCCAGCTCACGCGCGGCCGCCGTCACCGTCTCCATGATCACGTGGCGCTTCTCGCGGATGATCTCCTTGAAGTTTTCGTTCGCGACCTCCTGGCGGAGCCTGGCCGTGATGATGTCGTCCAGGCGCGCTATCGCTCCGCGTTCGTCCCGGACCGTGCGGAAGAACTGGAGCGGGTCGACGATCTCCCAGCGCGACACGTGGTCGATCAGCAACCGCTTCTTGTCCAGCGTGAGGTACTCGGCGAAACCGGTGTCGGCGGCCAGGACCCGCTTGTCGAAGAATGTGGCGGTTTGCAGGATCGGGATCTTCCAGTAGAACCCGGGCTCCCGCACCGTCCGGATGGGCTGGCCGAGCTGGGTCACGAGCGCCTGCTGCCACTCGGGAACCACGTAGGTCGCTCCCGGGAGCAGAAGTACGGCAACCACGACGAGGGCGAAGCGCCAGGCCATGGGACTACCTCCTCCCGGAGGGCTGGATCGGCTCGGCCGGTCCGGGCGCCCGGGTCGCCGCCGGCGGCGCCGGGCGATCGGACACAAAGTCCTTCAGTGGCAGGAGGGGAACGACGCCGCCCTTGCCGGCGTCGAGCACGACCTTGTGGGTCTTCGGGAGGACGCGGTCGATCATCTCCAGATAGAGACGGTCGCGCGTGACGGCCTCCGCCTTGCGATACTCATCCTGGATCCGGAGGAACCGATCGGCGTCGCCCTGGGCTCGGATCAGCCGCTGCTCCCGGTACGCCTCGGCCGCTCGCAGCATCTGAACCGCCTCGCCCCGGGCCTTGGGGATCACGCTCTCCCGGTACCCGTCGGCCTCCTTGATGAGCCTCTCCCGGTCCTCCCAGGCGCGGACCACGTCGTGGAAGGCCTCCTTCACCTCCTTGGGCGGATCGACGACCAGGAGCCGGACCTCGGTGGCCAGGAGCCCGGTGCCGTACAGGTCCAGCAGCGCCTGGAGCTGCTTCTTGACGCGATCCTGCACATCGACACGGCCGTCGGTCATCGTGTAGTCGATCGAGTTCTGTCCGACCGCCGCGCGCAGCGCAACCTCGGCCGAGCTCTGGAGGGCACGCTCCGGGTCGCGGGCCCGGAAGAGGAACTTGACCGGGTCGTGGACGAGGTACTGGACGAACAACTGGACATCGACGATGTTCTCGTCGCCGGTGAGCATCAGGGATTCCCCGGGCGTGGCGCGGACGGCGCTTCGATCGGCGCGGAAGCCGATCTCCGCCCGCCGGACCCGGGCGACGTCGACGACGGTGTGACTCTCGATCGGCGCCGGCAGCCGATAGCGGAGCCCCGGCTCTGTCTGCCCCACGATACGACCGAAGAGGAGCACGACACCCCGCTCACCGGGATTGACGATGTACAGGCCTGACGCCAGCCAGAGTAGCGCGACGCCCGCGACGACCGCAGCGGCGACGCGTTTCGCTCCCAGCCGCTGGAGCACCCGCCGTGCAGGATTCAGGAGTTCTTGAAAATCCGGGGGCCCCTCGCGCGGAGACCAGGTTGTCATGACGTATCTCCCTGCCCGGGCGTCATGCCGCCCCGGGGATGCCGAACACGTTCGCGTGGACCGATGGTCGGCTGGAGGCAGCCGCCAACGCCTCCTCCCGGGAGGGATAGGCCGTCCAGTGATTGGCCCAGCTGCTCTCCACGAGTCTGTCCTGAGCGTCCCGGATCTCCCAGAACCAGAGAAAGGGATCAGCCAGCAGGCGCGCCTCGACCGTCACTCGCTTCGCGGGACCGCCTCTCATGTCTCCCCTCCGTCGACTCGTCAGCATCTGTCTCGATCCCACTCCCTTTAACTCCGCACCCTCAGTCCTCGCCCTGCGCCCGCGTGAACCCCCACTCGCCGTCGAACTCGTTGAGCTTCTCGATGTGCATCCAGCGATGGCGCTCCCCGATGCGGTGGACCAGATCGAGCAGCACCCGGTCCTCGAGGTTCGCGCCCGGGCTTCGAACGAAGAAGCGACAGCGCCAGTGGTCGACCGGGTCCGTCATCGCCCCGCGCGCCGGGTACACCTTCGTGCCGCGGTTGGACACAATGGCGAGCCGCAGCGGTGTGTGCGCCGTGAGCCGCTCGAGGCTCTTCCCCAGACTCTGCGCGGCGCGAGCCGACTCGACGAACACATCGACACCCATGACCCGCCGTGAGGAGGTCTTCACGAAGTCCGGTTCGGAACCGATCTGCGGGAGCTTCAGTGGCTTGTAGTCGCGCCTCGGCCAAACCGTCGGCCGCCGCCCGAGATTCGCGATGACCGTGTCCGTGAAGGCGGTCGTCGACACGGCCGCCCGGTCACCGGAGACATCGCGCGTGTGGACGCCGTCTTCCAGCGTGACCACCACGGCGTACTCGAGCGCCTTCGCCGCGTCCAGCTCCCCGAGATGCCGCAGCATCATCGCCGCGCTGAGGATCATCGCGGCCGGGTTGACGACATCCTTGCCCGCGTACTTCGGCGCCGATCCGTGCACGGCCTCGAAGATCGCCACCTCGCTGCCGAGGTTGGCCGACGCCGCGAACCCGAGCCCGCCGATGAGCCCTGAGGTCAGATCGCTGAGGATGTCGCCGTTCATGTTGGACGTCACGATGACGTCGAACTGCTCGGGCCTTTTGACGAGCTGATGGGCGCAGTTGTCGACGATGATGTGCTCCGCCTCGATGCCGGGGTAGTCCCTCGCGACGTCCTCGAAGGTCCGCTTCAGCAGGCCCTCGGTGAGTTTCATGATGTTCGCCTTCGTCGCGCAGTGGACCTTCCCGCGGCCTTCGGCGATGGCCAGCTCGAACGCCAGGCGCACGATCTTCTCGCAGCCCTTCCGCGAGATCAGCTTGAGACACTGCGCGACCCCCGGGGTCTGCATGTGCTCGATCCCCGCGTAGAGATCCTCCACGTTCTCGCGCACCACGACGAGGTCGATGCCCCGGCCGCTGTAGGGCGTCGGCACGCCCGGGAGCTCGCGCACCGGGCGCACGTTCGCGTAGGTCTCGAAGAGCTTGCGGAGGGTGACGTTCGCGCTCTTCTCGCCGAAGCCGACCGGCGTCTCCAGCGGCCCTTTCAGCACGACGCGCGTCCGGCCGATTGACTCGATCGTTTCCGGCGGGACACCGGACGAAAGCCCGCGCTTGAACACCTCGGCCCCGGCCTCGCACTCCTGCCACGCGACCGTCGCTCCCGTCGCCTCGACGACCCGCCGGGCCGCCGCCACGACCTCGGGGCCGATGCCGTCGCCGGGGATCAGCGTGACCGGCGGTTTTCCGGACACGGACGTCTGCACCATCGGCTCCTCCAGCGCGCACTGGAGCGCGCATCGCATGAGGCGACTCTACCCGCAGGCCAGTGTTCGTTAAAATAGAAAAGTCGGAATGAATTATTCTAAAAAACCATGGCTGAGATCGCACGCGCGCGAGAACGAGGGCGTGGCCGCGTGGCGTTCGGAGATCATCCCGCGCCGCATCGAAGATGTCGACCAAGGCCGGCACGGGACGACCGGACCATCGCGGTCTCGGCGCAGCCCTGGTGTTCGCCAACGCTTTCCTTCCGGATATCGCGGCGCCAGAAGAGCGCGACTCGGTGTCGTCCAGGAGATGGGCTCTCGGGTATCTGGGCGGCGGTGTGCTCCTCGCCCTCAACCTGCTGCTCGTCTTCCACGCGGCGGAGCCGAACCCGCCCGATCCCGTCGCCGAGCAGATATAGCTCTTGGCCGGCGCCCGTAGTGTAGACTTCGGCCGCTTCCGGTCGGGCGCGGCCCGGCCCGCTCGGGTCGGGAGCCGGCTGAACCCACGCGCTCCGACCCCGCTCAGTTCGGGACGCCGCCTGGACTCTGGAGGAGGGACTACCCGTGAAGCGCGTCATGCTGTTCCTGGCAACCAACTTGGCCATCATCGTCGTGCTGAGCATCACGCTGCGGCTCCTGGGCGTGGAGCGCATCCTGGACGCCCGGGGCGTGGACCTCGACCTCAAGGCGTTGCTGGTCTTCGCGGCCGTCTTCGGCATGGGCGGCTCGTTCATCTCGCTGGCCCTGTCCAAGTGGACCGCCAAGCGCTTCACCGGCGCCCAGGTCATCGAGCGGCCGTCGAACCCCACGGAGGAGTGGCTCGTGGAGACGGTGCGCCGCCAGGCGCAGGCCGCCGGGATCGGGATGCCGCAGGTGGCGGTGTTCGACTCGCCGGACCCCAACGCCTTCGCCACGGGCGCCCGCCGCAACCATGCCCTGGTGGCCGTGAGCTCGGGGCTGCTCCAGCGCATGCGGCGCGAGGAGGTGGAGGCGGTGCTGGGCCACGAGGTCAGCCACGTCGCCAACGGCGACATGATCACGCTGGCCCTGATCCAGGGCGTCGTGAACACCTTCGTGATCTTCCTCTCCCGCGTCATCGGCCACATCGTGGACCGCGTCGTGTTCAAGACGGAGCGGGGGCACGGACCGGCGTTCTGGATTACCGCCATCATCGCCGAGCTCGTCATCGGCATCCTGGCGAGCCTCATCGTGTTCTGGTTCTCGCGCCGTCGCGAGTTCCGGGCCGATGCGGGCGGTGCGCGTCTGGCGGGCCGCGAGCGAATGATCGGGGCGCTCGATCGCCTGCGCGCGAGCTATGGGCGGGAGCCTTTGCCCGACCAGATGGCGGCCTTCGGCATCTCGGGCGCGACCCGGCGCGGGCTGATGCGGCTATTCATGACCCACCCGCCCATCGAGGAGCGGATCGAGCGGCTCCGGCGCGCGGGCTGACCCCCACCACGCCGACAGGGGCGCGCGACTCCGCTGCCGTGACCAGTCCGGGCGATCCCGAGCGGCTGCCCCACCGGGTCCCCGCCGCGCTGCCCCGCTTGTCACTCCTGGGCCGGAAACGCGCTCTCGAGCCGGCGGATGACGTCCGTTTCCGCAACCGAGATCTTCGACCCCAGTCCCCGGAATCCCCCGCTGGCACCCGCCACGGCGCGGGCCCGGTCGAGCAGTCCCGCCTTCAGCGCCGCCACCGCCGCGCGATCCATTTGCTCGCACAGGCCCTGAACGAGGTGCGTCCAGGCAGTGAACAGTTTCGGGGTGGGTTTGCGTGTGAGCCAGGCCTCCAGCACCGCACGCTCGATCGAGCCAGGTGCGAACCCGGCCGTGGCCACCCGCTCCAGAACCGTGCGCCGTTCGTTCGCATCGAGCGAACCGTCCGCCCAGGCCACCTCGACGAGCGGCACGAGCGACAGGGCCGTCACGATCGTGGGGCGGATGTCGAGGTCGATCAGCCGGTCGAGCACCTCCGGGTTCTTGATGCCCGACGCCCGGCCCAGGGCTTTCCGCGCGCTCTCACGCCGGGCAGCCTGTTGCAGCTTCTCCACGAGCCGCGCGTCCTCGCGCCGAAAGAACTCCTCCTCGAGGCTGCGACCCCGTTCTCGCAGAATCTCTGGCTCTGGGGCCATCGCGCTCCTCCTCCCGTCAAGTCTCGCTCTTTACCCTACCGCGCGATCAGGACCGAGACCGGCGCATGGTCGAGCGCTCCCTCCGCGACGCTTCCGAGAAGGACCCGTTCGATGCCTCCGACACCTCGCGCCCCGAGGACGAGGAGCGTGGCGCCGGTCTCGGCAACGGCGTCCACCAGTTCCGTAAGCGGCTGTCCCAGACGCACCATCGCTCGCGCTCGCCAGCCAGCCCGCTCGAGCTCTGCGACTGCGGCGTTTGCCTGCCTCCGCGCGGTCCTGACCGCCTGTGCGTTGAGCGCCGCGACGTGCCTGGCGGCGAGCGCGCGAAGCGACCGCGGGACCAGGAACCCCGAGGGATGTCCGACGGGCTGGACAACGCTCACGACGAGCGCCTGCCCGCCTCGGGGGACGGCGAGACGGGTCACGAAGGAGACCGCCCTCCCGGATTCGGGGGATCCGTCGACGCCGACGACCAGGCGCCTGAATTCCCGTGGTCGGGCCCGCACGACCAGCGCCGCGCACGGCGCGCGGCGGACAACCTGACGCGACACGCTGCCCAGGAGGAGGCGGGTGGCCCCCGCGCGGCCGCGCGAACCCAGCACCACCGCTTGGGCGCCGAGGCGCCGGACCTGGGCCAGGATCGCGTCCGCCGGGCTCTGATCGACGACCATCACGGCGGCGCCGGGCCAGGACTTGGCGAGGATACTCTGTGTCCGGGCGCCCACCCGCGTGAAGGCGCGGTCGAACGCCGCCTTGACGTAACCCGGCCGACCCATGGTCGAACGCGTGCGCTTGGCGACGACGCCGTGGAGTCGCGTGCCGGCCGGCCAGGGAAACATGGCGGCGGCTCGGACCGCCGCGTGCGCTTGGGGCGACCCATCCGTCGCAACCACCACCGCACACGCCGGCGCTTTTCCCATGATCGCGGTCTCCATCCCCTTACACCTGGTACGCGTTGTGGAGATACTGCCAGACCATCCGCTGCGAGTTGAAGAAGGACCCGTTCAGAGCGATCGCGTGCCGCATGATGTCGATGAACCGTTCACGCACACCGAAGCAGGGCAGGACGGACGTCGCGAGCTTGTCGTAGAGCGCCGCGGCGTGGTGGGCGTCGATGTCCGCCGCCCGCGCGGGCGCCTCCGACGCGGGGCGAAGCGACTCGCCGATCGCCCACCCCGTCACCCTTCGATGTGTCCCTCGATCCACCAGCCGTCGAGCACGCGCAGGCTGGGGACGCCGTTGATGGCCGCCTTCATGCCGCTCGTTCCGGATGCCTCGAGCGGTGGGAGGGGCGTGTTCAGCCAGACATCCACCCCCGCGCAGACGAGCCGCGCCAGCGTGACGGATCATCTCCTTGCCTTCGTCATCGAGCGGGTGGGCCTCCAGCTCCTCGCGCTCGAGCCCTGCATCAGCCCGTCTGTCACAGCGACGGCCAGTGAAGCGACTCTACCTGCAGGCTCGTGTTCGTGAAAATAGGAAAGGCGGAACGGATGGTTCCAAAAAGCCGTGGGTGAGACCAGCCCGGACGAACAGGCTCAGGCGGACATCAAGTGGATCCGGGGCCGCACGTCATCCTCGGCCGTCCATCCCCAGTAGCGCAGCAGGATGGCGTAGACGAGGAGGCCGGTCTCGCCCTCGCCGAGCAGCAGGAACCGGAAGGCCTGCCGCATGAGGTTCTGCCGGGTGAGGCTCAGGAAGATGCTGATCGGATCGGCCATCTCCGAGAGATAGGCGATGGTGTTGGCGATGGCGATGGCCCCGTGGACCTCGACGACGTAGTCCCCTCCCTCGCGCCGCACCTCCACCTCCAACGGAGCGAGGAAGTCGCTGCGGTCGTCGGCCAGGGTCACGTGCACGAAAGCGAGCGGCTCGTCGACCCGGTAGTATTGCCGGATCTCGGCGGCCTTCCGCGTGCGGTGCTCAGGCGAGCCGGCCTTCATCGGCACCATGTGCACCTTCTTCCCCGCGAGGGAGGCCGCGAGCTCGGCGGAGGCCTGGTCGACGAAGTAGGCGTGGGACACCCGGAGCTCGGTGGCCCGGATCGACCGGCCCACCGCGCCCACGACGAGGATGAACAGGATGAACACGGTCGCGATGATCACCCCGTCCGGTCGCGCGAGGGAATTGTCGACGAGGGTGTAGGCGAAGACCAGCGTCATCGCGCCGAAGTAGCCACTGGCGACCCGGCGGCCCTCGCGCCACAGGGCCAGCGTCACGGCGAACGCCGCCGACAGGATCAGCGCCAGCACGCCGGTGGCGTACGCGGCACTCTGCGCCTCCACACTGGCGCGGAAGACGAGGGTGACGACGACGTTGATCGCGAGGAGCACGAGGATGAGGGGGCGCGAGCGTGCGGCCCAGGTCGGCGCCATGCCGAACCGGGGCAGGTAGCGGGGCACGAGATTCAGCAGCGCGGCCATCGCCGAGGCGCCGGCCAGCCACAGGATCAGGATCGTGGAGATGTCATAGAGCGACGCGAGCTCGGAGCTGAAGAACTCGTGAGCCAGGTAGGCGAGGGCACGTCCGCTGGCCGGGCCGCCCTCCCGGTAGGCCTCGGGGGGGATGAGCAGCGTCGTCACGAGGGCGGAGAGCACGAGCATCACGCTCATGATCACCGCCGCCGCGGCGAGGAGCTTCCGCGTGTTGCGGATCCGGCCGAGGGGGGCTGGCGCCCCCCGCCGGGGTCGCTCATCCTCGGGGCCGCCGTCGACGAGGGGCATCACAGAGACGCCGGTCTCGAACCCGCTCATGCCCAGAGCGAGCGCCGGGAACACGAGGAGCGAGCCTGCGAAGATCGCCCCCCAGTCGCCGCGGAGCGCGAGCGCGGTGTGCCAGTTGCCCCACACCTCGGGGCGCCGTGGGATCTCGACGAGCCCGCGTCCGAGCACGACCAGGCTCAGCAGCAGATACGGGATGGCGACGATGGTGGCCAGGCCGATGGCCTCCTTGAAACCCAGAAGGAAGACGACGGCCAGCAAAGACAGGAGTACGAGCGTCAAGCCGATCTGCGCATCGCCGAGGAACGGCTGCAGGTAAGGATTCTCGATGGCGTGCTTGGCGGCATCGGCCGCCGACAGGGTCATGGTGATGACGAAGTCCGTGGCGGCGAATCCGAGGAGAACCAGCACCAGCAGCTTGCCATTCCAGCCCGCAAGCAGGTGCTCGAGCATCGCGATGGACCCTTGGCCAGCGTAGGAGCGACGCGCGACCTGGGCGTAGATGGGCAGGGCGCCGAGGAGGGTCACGAGCACGAGCACGGAGGTGGCGAAGGGCGCGATGGCGCCGGCGGCGATGAGCGCGATACCGGGCTGGTAGCCGAGGGTGGAGAAGTAGTCGACGCCTGTGAGCCAGATCACGCGCCGCCACGAGTGCGGCCCGTGGCGCCCCACCTCGCGCGCGCCGTGGAGGTCGCTCTCCCCCATCAGCCACCGTCCCAGGGCGGATCGGGACTCGAGGGTGGGCACGGACAGCGTCCGCCGGAACGGCAGGCGGCTGCGGCCGTCGCTGCTCACGATGGGGCCCTGGTCATGTGCGAGGGGGCACTCGGCGCTCGCGTGGCCACGTCAACACCCCCAAATTTCAAAATATGGACGTCGCCCCCCTCTATGTCATCGGCGGACTCACGGAGCGGAACCGGCCTGAGGTCGACGCCGATGGGCCGCGGGCTTGATCCTCCCGCGCGCCGGTGATCCGGGAGACTACCGCCGCTCGCCCGCTCCTGACTTGCTGCCATCCTCGGCTGCCGGTCGCCGCTTGCCCAGGATCCCTTC
>JBKKCN010000600.1:0-3648 GCA_046712525.1 Candidatus Rokuibacteriota bacterium | reverse complement strand
CGACGAAGGCCTCAGCCCACACCTCCTGCTCCCCGAGCGGTAGCGGGGAGTATCATCCCTCCATGAACGACTCCATTGTCCGGACCGAGTGGCTCGCCGCTCACCTCAACGATCCCGGCGTCCGTATCGTCGACGGGAGCTGGCACATGCCCCAGCTCAAGCGTGACGCGCGTTCGGACTTCGAGAAGGAGCACATCCCGGGCGCGGTGTTCTTCGACATCGATGCCATCGCGGACCGCGCCAATCCCCTGCCCCACATGCTGCCCGCAGCAGGAGACTTCGGCCGCGCCGTGGGCGCGCTCGGCATCGGCAGCGGCGACCGTGTCATCGTCTACGATGTGCGCGGGATCATCAGCGCCGCTCGCGTGTGGTGGACGTTCCGCGCCTTTGGCCACGAGGCGGTGGCAGTCCTGGATGGCGGGCTGAGAAAGTGGCGGGCCGAGGGCCGCCCGGTCACGAGCGGCGTCCCCGCGCCCACGCCACGCCCGTTCACGGCGCGTGGACCGCGGCCGGAGGTGGTGCGCGATCTCGACGCCATACGCGCCAACATCGAGAGCCGGCAGGAACAGGTCGTCGATGCGCGCTCGGCGGGCCGCTTCACCGCCACCGAACCCGAGCCACGTGCGGGCCTGCGTGGCGGCCACATCCCCGGCAGCATCAACCTGCCCTACGAGCATCTGTACCGGCCCGACGGCACGCTGGTGCCACCGGCCGACATGAAGGCCGTCTTCGAGCGCGCGGGCGTGGATCTCACGAAGCCGGTGGCCACCACCTGCGGCTCCGGGGTCACCGCCTCGGTGCTCGCGCTGGGACTGCACCTGCTCGGTCACCGGCAGGTGGCCGTGTACGACGGGTCGTGGACGGAGTGGGGCGGGCGCGACGACACGCCGATCGAGACGGAGCCAGGCAAATAGGAGAGCCGTCAATGGCGACCGAGTCCTATACGCTGCAGCAATTCATCGCCGACGTCGACCGCATCGCGCGCGCGGAGACCTCCGGGGGCGTCATCACGGAGCGGGTGGCGCCGCTGCTCGGCCGCCTCGTGAAGAATCCGGACGCCCTTCCTGCGCAGTACCGCACCAAGCCGGCGGGTGTGCGCGGGCGCTACATGCTCCACCGCGCTCCGCATTTCAACGTCACCTCGGTGATCTGGGGGCCGGGCGACAAGGCGGGCGCCCACAACCACGAGACGTGGGGCGTCATCGGCGTCATCGACAACGAGATCGAGGAGACGCGCTACACGGTGACGGAGAACGGGGCGGGCAAGGCCACGGTCGCCGTCAAGGGTGTGGCGCGCCACCGCGCGGGCGCCGTCTCGCGGCTCATCCCGGGCGACGACGAGATCCACGGCATGCACAATCCTACCCAGCGCGACACGGTCGAGATCCACGTGTACGGCAAGGACCTCGTGGACCTCGAGCGCCGCACGTGGAGCGCCGACGGCACCGAGAAGCCCCTCGTCAGCTCGAAATACCTGAACTGCTGACGCGCGCTCAGCGCAGCGCGCGCAGGGCAGCTCATCCCCACTCCGCGCCCGGCGGACCCCTGACCAAGGTCCAATAGCGCGCCCCCCTGCGAGCGCCTACAGTCGGGCCCAGAAGGGCTCTCCGCGTGTCTTGCACCCGGAGGGGATTCCCCGCTCCCCCGCCCGGCCACACCCCACGAGAAAGAGGAAACCATTGAAGATCCGCCCGCTGCACGATCGCATTCTTGTCACCCGCGTCGAGGCCGAGACGGTCGCGCGCGGCGGCATCATCATCCCGGACACGGCGAAGGAGAAGCCCCAGGAGGGCAAGGTGGTCGCGGTCGGAAACGGCAAGCTGAACGATGAGGGCCACCGCATCGCCCTCGACGTGCAGGCGGGCGACCGCATTCTGTTCGGCAAGTACTCCGGCAGCGAGGTCAACCTCCAGCACGACGAATACGTGATCATGCGCGAGGAAGACGTCCTCGCCATCCTCGGGAAGGACGCATAAAGATGCCCAAGCAGCTGAAGTTCCACGAGGAGGCGCGAGGCGCGCTGCTCCGCGGTGCCAACATCATGGCGGCCGCGGTGAAGGCGACCATGGGGCCGAAGGGCCGCAACGTCGTCATCGACAAGAAGTACGGCAGCCCCACGATCACCAAGGACGGCGTGAGCGTCGCCAAGGAGATCGAGCTCAAGAACGTGTTCGAGAACATGGGCGCGCAGATGCTGAAAGAGGTCGCGTCGAAGACTTCCGACGTGGCGGGCGACGGGACCACCACCGCCACCGTGCTCGCGCAGGCGATCTTCAACGAAGGCCTGAAGAACGTCACGGCGGGTTCCGACCCCATGGCGCTGCAGCGCGGCATCGACAAGGCCGTCGACGCCGTGGTCAAGGAGCTGGCGGCCCTCTCGAAGTCGACCAAGGGCAAGAAGGAGATCGCGCAGGTGGCGACGATCGCCTCGAACAACGACCGGGCGATCGGCACCCTCATCAGCGAGGCGATGGAAAAGGTGGGCAAGGACGGCGTCATCACGGTCGAGGAGTCGAAGTCGGCGGACACCGCCCTGGACGTGGTGGAAGGCATGCAGTTCGATCGGGGCTACCTCTCGCCCTATTTCGTGACGGATGCCGAGCGGATGGAAGTCGTGTTCGAGGACGCGGTGGTGCTGATCCACGAGAAGAAGCTCGGCGCCATGAAGGACATGCTGCCGCTGCTCGAGCAGGTCGCGCAATCCGGTAAGCCGTTGCTCATCATCGCCGAGGACGTCGAGGGCGAGGCACTCGCCACGCTCGTCGTCAACAAGCTTCGCGGCACGCTTCACTGCGCCGCGGTCAAAGCGCCGGGCTTCGGCGACCGCCGCAAGGCCATGCTCGACGACATCGCGGTCCTCACGGGGGGCAAAGCGCTCACCGAGGATCTCGGGATCAAGCTCGAGAACGTCAAGCTGGAAGATCTCGGCCGCGTCAAGAAGGTGGTCGTCAACAAGGACAACACCACCCTCATCGACGGCGCCGGCAAAGCGTCCGACATCGAGGGGCGCATCAAGCAGATCCGGGTCCAGATCGAGGAGACGACGTCGGACTACGACAAAGAGAAGCTCCAGGAGCGGCTCGCCAAGCTCGCGGGCGGGGTCGCGGTCATCAAGGTGGGCGCCGCCACCGAGACCGAGATGAAGGAAAAGAAGGCGCGGGTGGAGGATGCGCTCAACGCCACGCGGGCGGCCGTGGAAGAAGGCATCGTGCCGGGCGGCGGCGTGGCGCTGCTGCGCGCGGCGAAGGTCCTCGACGGACTGAAGCTCGACGGCGACGAGCAGCTGGGCGCGCTCATCGTCAGGCGCGCGCTGGAGGCACCGCTGCGTCAGATCGCGGAGAACGCCGGCCTCGAGGCGAGCGTGATCGTCGACAAGGTGAAGCTGCTCAAGTCGCCCACGGCAGGGTTTGATGCGGAGAGCCTCGACTACGTGGACATGCTGGAGGCCGGCATCATCGACCCCACCAAGGTGACGCGCGTGGCGCTGCAGCACGCGGCGTCGATCGCATCGCTGCTCCTCACCACCGAAGTGCTGATCGGCGACATGCCGGAGGTGGACGGGCCGTCGATGCCGCACAGTCACTAGCGCACTGATGGAGACGTGGCCCCCCGCGTCGGGCGCCCCGGGTGACGCCCCCCCCCCCGACG
>JBKKCN010000599.1:0-7743 GCA_046712525.1 Candidatus Rokuibacteriota bacterium | reverse complement strand
CGCGCGAGCGCAGCCGTGTCGCGGGCGGGCACGAGGCGGCCCGTGCGGCCGTCGCGGATGACTTCGGGCGTGCCGTCCACGCACGTCGCCACCACCGGCCGCGCCATGGCGGAGGCCTCGATGGCGGAGAGTGGCATGCCCTCGTAGATCGACGGCAGCGCCACGATGTCGACGGCGTCCAGGATGAGCGGCATGTCGTTGCGGTATCCCGCGAAGATCACGCTGGCGGCGACTCTCAGATCGTGCGCGCGGCGCTCGAGGACCGCGCGCAGGCTGCCGTCGCCCACGACGAGCAGGCGCGCTTCGGGAAACTCGCGCGTCACCGCCGGCCACGCCTCCAGCAGGTAGGCGTGCCCCTTCTGCGGTTCCAGACGGCCGATGACGCCGACCACCGGCGACGCGCTGTCGAGGCCGAAGCCACGGCGCGCGCGGTGGCGCCCGGTGCCCGGGCGGAAGACGGAGAGGTCGCGGCCGTTCGGCACCACCCCGATCTTGGAGGCCGCGTAGCCCTTGCCGCTGATGAGAAAAGCGCGTGCCGCCTCCGAGACCGCGATGACGCGGTCCACGAATCCTGAGATCACGCGGTCAGGTAGGAAAGGACCCTGCCGCCACCCCTCGCGCCCGTGGTAGGTCTCCACGACGCGCGCCCCGTGCCACTTCGCGAGCGGCGCCGCGAAGGCGGTGGAGCGGAAGAGGTGCGGGTTGACGATGTCGGGCCGCACGCGCGCCATGAAGGCGCCGAGAGGCCCGAGGGCGGAGCGGTGCGACCAGCCGTCGGCCTGCACGGCCAGCGTGTCCACGGCCACGGTGGTGAGGTCGGGCGCGAGGGCGTCGAGGAGCCGGCGCGGTGCCGCGAGGGACAGGCGAAAGACATCAGGGTCGAGGCGGCGCAGGAGCGCGAGCACGACTTCCTCCACGCCCCCGCGGGCGTCGGAAGTCAGCACGAACATCAGGCCGGTGCGCTTCATGCCGCCACCTCGTGACGGGCTTGCGCCCGCGTGCGATTGCCGGCCGCCAGTCGGCCGTACATCATGAGCAATCCCGCGCTCCGTACCGTCCTACGGTGTCCCGGGGACACGAATCCCCATGGCGTTGACGGCGAACGCAAGCAACCCGACCAGGATCATCACGAGGAGGCCGATGCCGCCGCGTGCCGCCCATATGGCCATGGGGCTCGCGAGACGGCCGAGGCGCGCGATTGGTGAACGCGTGAGGCCCGTGCCGGACCGCTCGCCGTCTTCGAGATACGCGATGGCGCTCGTCACGGCGGCCGCATCGATGCGCGGCGTCTGGTCCGCATAGCCGCTGACGAGGCAGAGATCACACACCGTGTTGATGACGCGCGGTGTGCCCCCGCTGTAGTCGGCGATCTTCTGGATGGCGGCATCGGTGAAGAGGCCGGGATCCGGCGCCCCCGCCACGGCGAGGCGGTGGCGGATGTAGAGCCGCGTCTCGTCCGCGGACAGGGGAGCGAGGTGGCACCGCTGGCTGATGCGCTGCGTGATGTGCTGCAACTCCGGGAGGTCGAAGTTGTCGCGCAGCTCGGGCTGGCCGACGAGGAGGATCTGCAGGTGCGTATCGGGCAGCCGCCCCAGCGTCTCCAGCGTTTCCACGGACAGCGTGTGCGCCTCGTCGATGACGAGCAGCGGTCGAAGCCCCCGCCTCTGGTGGCCGAGGAGGAATTCGTCGAGGACCGACAGCCGCTCGGCGTGGGTGGTCGCGCTCGACGACACGCCCCAGTCTCCGAGCATGTATTCGACGAGGCCCTCCATCGTCAGCGCCGCATTGTGCACGTAGGCGACGGGGACAGCCGGATCCAGGCCCTGCAGCAGCGTGCGCAGCAGCGTCGTCTTGCCGGTGCCGACCTCGCCCGTGAGCACGACCAGGCCCGTGCGCGCGCCCACGGCATAAGTGAGCTGGGACAGAGCCAGGCGGTGGCGCGCCGCCGCGAACAGATACCTGGGATCCGGCGTGGGCCGGAAGGGCATGTCGGTGAGCCCGTAGAAGGCCTGGTAGATCACCTGGGGGGCGCGGGAAAGCGCACGGGCTGGGCGACGGAGGCGGCAGCTTCGGGGGCTTCCGACGGGGCATGGCTGACGAAGGCCCCGAAGGCCGCAAGGAGCGCCGCCGAGATGACCAGTCGCCTGAGGGTCATCGCTGTTCCACGCGCGGTCAGCCGGCAATGGAGTCTTGCTTCAGACCCATGTCCTTGATCTTGTAGAGTAGGGCGCGATAGCTGATCTTGAGCATCTTGGCGGTCTTGACCCGGTTCCAGCGGCACTGCTCGAGAGAGCGCACGATGACTTCGCGCTCGGCCTCCAGGACGGCGCGGCGCGAGATCTCCTTGAGAGAGAGGCCCTTGGTGGCGCTGAAGCGCTCGCCCGCACTCATGGCGGCGGGGGCGGTGGGGGCGGCGACGAGCGTGCGCGGCAGCGCGAAGTCTTGAAGGACGATCATGCGCTTGATGAAGTTTTCCAGCTCGCGGATGTTGCCCGGCCATCCGTACTCCATGAACGACTGCATCGCGTCCGCGGACACCTCGCGCTCGGGAAAGTTGAAGAGGCGCGAGTACCGCTGCACGAAGTAGCCGACGAGGGCCGGAATCTCCTGCCGGCGCTCGCGCAGTGGCGGCACGAGGATGTTGATGACGTTGAGCCGGTAGAACAGATCCTCGCGGAAGCGGTTGGCCGCCACCTCGCGGGCGAGATCGCGGTTGGTGGCGCAGATGGTGCGCACGTCCACCTTGAGGTTGTTGCGGCCGCCCACGCGCGAGAACTCACCGTCCTGAAGGACGTGCAGCAGCTTGGCCTGCAACGCGGGATGCAGCTCGCCGATCTCGTCCAGGAAGATGGTGCCGCCGTCGGCGAGCTCGAAGCGGCCCGGCTTGCGCTGATGCGCTCCCGTGAAGGCGCCGCGCTCGTGGCCGAAGAGCTCGGACTCCAGCAGATCACGCGGCATCGCCGCGCAGTTGACCTTCACGAAGGCGTTGCCGCTGCGGGGCGAGTAGGCGTGGATGGCGCGCGCCACGATCTCCTTGCCCACGCCTGTCTCCCCGCACACGAGCACGGTGACGTCGGCGCGCGCAGCCTGCTCGATCACGGACTGGATCTCGCACATCTGCGGGCTCGTGAGCAGGCCCAGCTCGCGCTCGAGGCGGTCACCGTCGTCGGTGGGGGGAGGCGCGCTCTCGCGGCGCGGCTTGGTGGCCACCGCCTTGATGGCGTTCTCCACGTCCTCGGCGGTGTAGGGGCGGCGAATGAAATCGTCAGCGCCCGCCTGGATGGCTTCCACGATCTGCGAGCTGTGGCCGTTGTCGGCGATCATGATGATGGGCCCGGCGTCGGTGAGCGTGCGCGCCTGTCGCAGCAGGTCGATGCCCGACATGCCCGGAAGGCGGATGGCGACGAGGGACAAGGCAAAGCGGGTGCGGCCCGCGAGCTCCAGCGCCTCTTCGCCGGTGGCAGTGGCGAACG
Source organism: Candidatus Rokuibacteriota bacterium (assembly GCA_046712525.1). GTDB lineage: Bacteria > Methylomirabilota > Methylomirabilia > Rokubacteriales > CSP1-6 > JBBDXO01. Next base: position 4,270 of record JBKKCN010000599.1, on the reverse strand, counting down.
GGGTGTAGCCCCAGTGTGAGAGCTGTGTCACCACGCGCCGGCGCTGGTCAGGATCGCTCTCCACTACGAGGACGTTACGGCCGGGGCCGGCGCCGAAGGCGAAAGGCGACGCGGCGTCGAAGCTGGAAACCTTCATCGGGGCTCTCTCATGCATCAGGCAAAACCTTTCATCGCAAGAGACGTGCCGATCTCCATCGTCGCGTCATTGCTGGAGCGCGGTCGGCCCGTCCTCGTCACGCCTAGGGTTGAGGCTGCCCGATTGGAGTAAAGGTTTGTCGCATTTGATTCTTTCAGGCGTCCGCTACGTGGCTCTCTTGGTCTCATCATCAGCCGGCGTGCGCCGCCGGCCTGCACGACTCATGCGCAAAGGGAGTGCCAAGCCCCTGCAAAGCGCCGCAGGTACCTGCTTCTCGACGCATTTTCGCCGCAACCGCCGTCGCTCGACGGAACCGCCAAGCCCAGGAGATCGGGAATGTCGAGCAAGCTTGTGCAGCGGCGCAGAGTAATTTCGTGCACGAAAATGCCGCAGCGAGCGGCGGGAGCGACTAGCGGAAGGGAGAGTCGAGGCGGAAGGGGTAGCCGAACTGGAGGCCGACGAAGATCCGGTTCTGGTCGGCGTCGGCGGCGAGCGTGGCGCCGGACGCGGTGCGCAGCGTGGAGTCGGAGCGCTGCAGGAAGAACTGGTACGAGGCCACCGCGGCCACCCAGTCGTTGAAACGATAGGTGGCGGCGAAGGGCAGGATCAGGGAGCGCACGTCGATGCGATCGTCCGAATGCGTCTTCACGATCGTGTATTGCGGCGCGAAGGTGAGGGCGAGCCCGCGGCGCAGCGTGAGCACGTCGAGGCTGGCGCCGAGGGCCTGGTTGATCGTGGTGCCCCCGAGGCCGCCCGCGGTGCCGATGTTCCGATCGTAGAAAACGGACACGGATCCGAAGGCCAGCGCCTGCCGGTAGCTCGCGGTCACCGCCGGCGTGACGTAGCTGTCGTCGCCCTGCTCCACGAACATCGGCCCTCCGTTGAGCGTGAGGGTGATGGTGGGCGTGGCGCGGAAGATGCCGCCCACGCGCGGCGTATGTGCCGTGGTGCGCGCCTCGTTCTCGATTTCGAAGTAGCTGAACTCGTAGCCGGCCGTGCCCGAGAAACGCGGGGCGAGCACGCGCTCGAGCATCGTGTCGAAGCGGAAGACGTCGGACTGCGCCTGCTCCTCGTCGTTGAAACGCTGCAGCGTGTAGGAGCCGGTCGTCCGCAGCCGCATGAGGGGGTCGATCTGCCAGGTGACGCCGGGGGTGATCGTGTTGCTCCAGCCCCCGCCGCTGCCCGTCGACACGCGCTCGGCCGCGATGAGGTTCGTGTCGGTGTTGAGGGAGAACTGGTCCGTCAGCGTGAGGATGACGGCCGGGCTCACCTGATAAAAGCTGTCGAGGGTGAAATTCTGGCGGTTGAAGGCCGCGTTGCGGTCAGGGTTGCGCGCCCATACCTCGGCGGTGAAGTTGTAGGCGGCGGTGAGCCGGTACGTGGCCGCCTCGAGGTTGATGGTGATCCCGGGCGTGATGCCCGTGATGAAATCGGACTGCTTGTTCGCGTTGTCGAGATCGATGTTGTCGTTGAACTCTTCGGTGATGGTGATCGTGGGCGTGATCGTCAGCGGCGCGCGCGTCGGCGGCGGCGGGGCCGCCACCTGCCCGAAGGCGAATGATGCGAGAAGCCCGATGCCGAGCACGGCACCGAGGAGCGGAAGGGATCGCATCACGACGCTGTGTATCACGATCCGCCGTTACCCGGGGAAGCCTTTTTTTTCATCCAGGCGCTCGATCGCCTTGTGGTAGTGCGTGAGCGCCGACGGCTTCTGGATCACGTCCACGGCGCCCATGCGCTTGACGTCCTCGATCTCGTCCGCGGTGGCGTGCCCGGTGATGATCACCACTGCCAGCGCCGGCTTCATGCGCTTGACCTGCGCCATCACGTCGAGTCCGTTCATGCCGGGCATCGAGACGTCGAGGAACATCGCGTCGGGTGACACGGTTTTCAACAGCGTGAGGGCTTCCTGGCCGGAGTGCACCACGGTCGTGTTGTGCCCCTGGCGGTTGAGGGACTTCGCGAGGACCTCGGCCACTTCGGGTTCGTCATCGACGATCATGATGTCCATTTTCTTCCTCCTCTTTCTTGTAACTCCTTCAACTTGGAGTGTACTTTGTACAATGTTACCTGGAACTAAAAGACCGTATGTCGAACAACTGCTTGTAATCACTAGAATCAGGGAGTGGGAAAACGATTGGCACATCCCCTGCATTTTCGTGCATCGAGCAGGCACGAAAGTGCATAGCCGAAGTGAAAAATGAGGAGAATTTGATGACTGACCCCCTGATGGTGACGTGCACGAGCAGCAAAATGCAGCCGATTCGCGACCTCGTCGCCAAGGTGGCCGTGACGAACACGACGGTCCTCCTGCGCGGCGAGAGCGGCGTCGGTAAGGAAGTCGTTGCCCGTTCCATCCATAAGGCTTCGCCGCGAGCGGCCCGTCAATTCCTCAAGGTCAACTGCGCCGCGCTGCCTGCCGAGCTGCTCGAGTCGGAACTGTTCGGTCACGAAAAGGGCGCGTTCACCGGCGCCTACCGCCTGAAGCCCGGCAAGTTCGAGGCTGCTGATCAGGGTACGCTGCTCCTGGACGAAATCGGAGAGATTCCGCTGCGCCTCCAGGCCAAGCTGCTGCACGTGCTGCAGGACGGCGAGTTCTCGCGCGTGGGCGGCGAGAAGATCATCGACACCGACGTGCGTCTCATCGCGGCCACCAATCGCGACCTCGAGGCGTCGATGCGCGCGCACCAGTTCCGCGAGGATCTCTACTACCGCCTCAACGTGATCGAGATCCGCATCCCGCCCCTGCGCGAGCGTCGTGAAGAGATCCCGGTGCTGATCGACCACTTCCTGAAGAAGTTCAACGTCCAGTACGGGCGAACCGTCGACCTTCCGGACGACGCCATCCGCGCCTTCCTCGATTACCACTGGCCCGGTAACATCCGCGAGCTGGAGAATGCCGTGAAGCGGGTGGTCGTTCTCGGCAGCGCGCGGCCTGTGCACCAGGAAATCGTCAGCAACCTCAACCGCGGCCTGCGTCCCGCCGTGCCCGCGGCCACGCCGGTGTTGACGCAGCCCATTGCCAGCGCCGATGCGTCCATCAGTCTCAAAGATATTGCGCGCCAGGCCGCTCGTGACGCCGAGCGTGTCGCGATCAAGGAAGTGCTCGACCGGGTCCACTGGAACCGCGCGAAGGCAGCCCGCCTGCTTCAGATCAGCTACAAGGCGCTGCTCTACAAGATCGTGCAGTGCGGCCTCGTGGTGCATGAGACGGAGAAGGAAAAAGAAGTCATCGCGTCCTAGCCGGCGTCATCGAGTTCCCCCCGGATGAGAGCAGGGGAGCAACTGCCGTGCCTCATCCGGGGGACGCGCGCCAAGCCGCGGACTTGGCTGCGCGAACGGGCCGCGCTTCCGCTCGCAGCACGGTCGCGCTCACGGTAAAGATCTTCCACGTTCCGGCATCCCGGCGCCCACTTGCCCGCGTGTTAATCTAGCCGCATGTTCGACATCGGTTTGCAGGAAATGCTCATCATCGGCGTGCTCGCCCTGCTCGTCTTCGGGCCGTCGAAGCTGCCGGAGCTGGGGCGCATGGTGGGCCGCGCCATGCGCGAGTTCCGGCGCGCCAGCGACGAATTCCGCTCCACCGTCGAGACGAACCTGCACATCAATGATCCCGATCCGCTCCCCGAGATTCAGCCCACGCCCGAGCCCATCACGTCCGCGCCCGCGCTGCCGTCGGAGACGGAAGCCCTCACGCCCGAGTCCGATCCGGCCGTCGCCGTCGCCACCGCGCCTGCGCCCGCCGAACCCTTCTGCGCCCAGCGCAGCTCGCGCATCTTCCACCGCAGCGAGTGCGCCTGGGTCAACCGCATCCCCGATCCCGACCGCGTCTACTACAAACACACCATCGACGCCACCGAAGCCGGCCTGTCGACGTGCCCGGTGTGCGAACCCTGGGAGCCCGCCGGCTAGATTAAAAAGAAGCGCGCGAGAGCGATCGACGAGTCGATCGCCGAGCGCCGAGTACTAAGAGCGCTCGTCCTTCCGGTAGCGGTCCACACGGGCGCGAGCAACGAGTACCGCCGACGGTAGGGCGTGAGGAGGCGGGGTGCGGTCGGGGTCCGGGGACTCGTTTCCCGCACAGTAGAAACGGACGTGGCGTGTCGATGGAGCCCAGCCGCCACGGGTCCGATT
>JBKKCN010000598.1:0-4270 GCA_046712525.1 Candidatus Rokuibacteriota bacterium | reverse complement strand
GGGGCGCTGCCGAGCGTCGGGGGATTGGGGGCCGTCGAGGCCCCCATCTTAGTCAAATCGCCCCCCCCCATTATTTAGAATCGTCGGCCTGGCGGCGGCGGGCGGCCTCCAGCGCGTTCGGGGACGGGTCGTCGAGCAGGTGATAGAGGTGCTCGGCCGACAGCGCGGTGGGGATGATGACGTAGGCCGCTCCCTCTGCGTACAGCTCGGCGGCGCGCTTGGGGGTGTCGGCGGTGACGATGACGCGGGTGTGGGGTGCCACGCCGCGCACGAGGCGCAGGAGCGCGAGGTTGTCCACGCCGCGCAGGTAGGCGTCCGAGATGCTGGAGACGGCGATGCGGACGTGCTCGATGCCGGCGTGGCGCAGAGTCTCCACGTTCGCGATGTCGCCGTAGTGGCATTCGACGCCCGCCGCGTGCAGGAGCTCGAGCGTCTCGGGGTTGAAGTCCACCGCCACCACGCGGCGCTTCATGCCGCGCGTGTCGCGCTCCACGTGGGCCATCAGCGCGAGCCCTTCCTGGGACACGCCGAGCAGGAAGATGTCAGGCGGCGGCCCGGCCTGTCCGCGCGGTTCCCGTCGCTGCCGGCGGTTGCCAAGCCAGGTAGGAGCGCCCGTACGGGCGAGCAGCCGCCCCAGAGTGGCGCCGATCTGGTGGTTGAACAGGATGCCGTACGTGGAGATCACGGCGGTGATGAGCAATGTGTACAGCACGAGGACGGCGACGCGGTCGCTCACGTGGCCGAAGCCGACGCCGAGGCTGACGATGACGAGGGAGAACTCGCTCACCTGCGCGAGGTTGACGGCGACGACCCCCGCCGTGCGCGCGTCGAGGCGGAGAAGCGCGAAGAGGGCGCCGATGACGAGGAACCGGCTGGCGATGACGACGAGCGAGGCTACGGCGGCGAGCGTGAGGAGCTCGGCGGTGGGGATGGGCAGGCGAAGCCCCAGCGTCACGAAGAACAGCGTCACGAAGAAGTCGCGCACGCCGGATAGCCGCGAGGTCACCTCGATGTTGTAGGGGAAGGCGCCGAGCACCATCCCCGCGATGAGCGCACCCATCTCCTTGGAGAGGCCCGCCCAGTCGGCCACGCCCGCCAGCAGGAAGCACCACGCCACCGCCGTGATGAGGACGAGCTCGTGCACGGAGGCGATGGCCCGGAAGAGCGCGGGCAGCACGAGGCGTGACATGAGCGCGGCCGCGCCCACGAGGAGCAGGCCGGCCGCGAGCGACTTGAGAAGGGGAGTGGCTTCCAGGGTCTGCAGATTCGGCTGGAAGGCGAGAAAGCCGATGGCCCAGATGTCCTGGAAGATCAGGATGCCCAGGGTGATCTTGCCCGCGAGCGTGGCGATCTCCAGCTTGTCCACGAGCAGCTTCACGACGATGAGCGTGGAGGACAGGCTGAACGCGATGGCGAGGTACAGGCCGTCGAACTGACCGCCCCCCGGCGCGCCCACGCTGCCCATCGCCCACCAGGCGAGGGCCACGCACAGAGGAAACTGCAGGAGACCCGCGACGACGATGGTGCGCCCCGCCTGGAGCAGGCGCGGCACCTGGATCTCGAGGCCGATGATGAAGAGCAGGAAGATGAGGCCGATCTCGGAGATGGCCTCGATGCTCTGCTCGTCGGTGACGAGGCCGAGGCCGAGGTGGCCGCCCAGCGCAACGCCCCCTGCGATGTAGCCGATGATCAGCGGCTGGTGCGCCCAGCGCGCGAGGAGCGCGAAGATGGCGGCCGCCATGATGCTGAGGGGAATGGCCGTGAGGAGCTCGTGGACCATCGCCTCAGCGCCGCTGCGTCAGCTCGAGGACTCGCCGCGCGGCCGCGTCCACCGCTGCGCTGACGATCTCTTCCTCCTCGGGCTCGAAGGCGGCGAGCACGTGGTCGGCGACGCCGCCGCGTCCTTCGGGGCGGCCCACGCCCACCTTCACCCGCCGCAGATCCTCGGTGCCCAGCGTCTCGATCACCGAGCGCACGCCGTTGTGACCGCCCGAGCTGCCCTTGATCCTCACGCGCACGGTGCCGAGAGGAAGGTCGATGTCGTCGTACACCAGGATGAGATCGCCCGTGTCCGCATCCACGCGGCGCAGGGCGGCCGCCACCGCGGGGCCGCTCACGTTCATGAAGGTCAGGGGCTTGACGAGATGCAGGGGATCGCCGCGCCACGAGGCGTGGGCCACCATCGCCTGCCCGTCGCGCCGCCACGCCTTCTTGAGCTGCGTGGCGAGCGCATCGAGCACGCGCTGGCCCACGTTGTGGCGGGTGCCCCGGTATTCCGGACCGGGGTTGCCGAGCCCCACCACCGCGTGGGCCACGCGGGCCGCGCTCCGTTACTTCTCTTTCTTGCCCTTCTTGCCGTCGTCGGCAGGCGCCGCTGCCGCCGCCTCGCCTTCCTTCGGCTTGCGCTCGGTGAGCACCTCGGGCTCCGCCGCCACCGCCGCCACCACGGGCGCCACCACCTCTTCCGCCATGGGCGGGGACACGGTAGCGATGGCCTGGCCGGGATCGTTGAGGATACGCACCCCTTCCGGCACGGTGAGGGCGGCCACCGTGAGGACGTCGCCGATGGCGAGGCCGCTCACGTCGGCGTCGATGCGCTCCGGGATGTTTCCAGGCAGGCACGACACCTCGAGCTCGTGAAGCACGAGGCTGAGGATGCCCTTGGTGTCCTTGACGCCGATGGCCTCGCCCACGGGATGCACGGCCACCCGCACGGTGATGGCCTTGTCCGCCGACACCTCCTGGAGATCGAGGTGGAGCAGCCGCTCGCTGACGGGATCGAATTGCATCTCGCGGATGACCGCCATGCGCGTGCCGCTCTCGCCATCCATCTTGAGCGTGAGGAGCTGCGTGGTGCCCTCGTGGCCGTGGATGATCCGCAGCACGTTCTTGGGATCGACCGCGATCGCCTGCGGCCCCGCGCCGCCGCCATACAGGATGGCGGGCACCACGCCGGCCTGGCGCAGCCGCCGGGCGGGGCCCTTGCCGAAGGTGTCGCGCTTGGTGATCGTGAGCTCCTGCATCTTCATCGTCTCAGGCTCCTTTTATCTAGACGAACAACGTCGAGACGGATTCCTCGTCGTGGATCCGCCGTATCGCTTCGCCGAGCAGCGGCGCCACCGTGAGCACGGTGACCCGCGCCGCGCGTTTTTCGGCCGACACCGGGATGGAATTGGTGACCACGATCTCCTCGAGCGGCGAGGCCTTGATGCGCTCCACGGCGGGGCCGGAGAGGACGGCGTGCACGCCGCAGGCGAGGATGCGGCGGGCGCCCTCGCGCTCCAGCGCCCCCACCGCCTGCACGAGCGTGCCCGCGGTGTCGATCATGTCGTCGATGACGACGGCGTCCTTGTCCTTCACGTCGCCGATGAGGTGCATGGCCACCGACGCTCCCGGCTTGTCGCGCCGCTTGTCGATGATGGCCAGGCCCGCGTTGAGGCGCTTGGCGATGGCGCGCGCGCGCTCCACGCCGCCCGCGTCCGGCGACACGATCACCGCGTCCTGGAGGTCCTTCTTGCCGAGGTAGTCGATGATGACGGGGGCCGCGAAGAGATGGTCGACGGGCACGCTGAAGAAGCCCTGGATCTGGCCCGCGTGCAGGTCGAGGGCGAGCACGCGGTCCACGCCCGCCGCCTCCAGCAGATCCGCGACGAGCTTGGCCGAGATCGGCACCCGCGGCTGCACCTTACGGTCCTGGCGCGCGTAGCCGTAGTACGGGAGGACGGCGGTGATCCGATGCGCCGACGCCCGCTTCATGGCGTCGGTCATGATGAGCAGCTCCATCAAGGTGTCGTTGACGGGGGGGCACGTGGGCTGGATGAGGAACACGTCGGCGCCCCGCACGTTCTCGTTGATCTGGACGTAGACCTCGCCGTCGGAGAAACGCGTGACCTCCGCATCGGAGAGAGGCACGCGCAGGTACTGCGCGATCTCTTCGGCGAGCGGCCGGTTGGCGTTCCCTGTGAAGAGCTTCAGCTCATAGGCCATTGGGCGTCCCGTTCGAGAGGTGGTTGGGGCGGGAGGATTCGAACCTCCGAATACGGGAGCCAAAGTCCCGCGCCTTAGCCACTTGGCCACGCCCCACTGTCATCTTTTGAGCCATGTCTTTCGAGCCATGTCTTTCGAGCCATTTCACCGCTCGCCTCGCGGAGGCACCGCTCGGCTCGCACTACCCAGTCACGATTCACTCGCACCACCCAGTCACGATTCACCGCACTACCCAGTCACGATTCGAATCGCGGGGCCCGTCAACGTCCGGACCGCCCAGCAC
>JBKKCN010000597.1:0-2763 GCA_046712525.1 Candidatus Rokuibacteriota bacterium | reverse complement strand
CAGCGCGCCGTCATCGACCGCGCCGCCACGCTGTCCCGCGAGCGCTTCGCCGGCCGCGCCGCCATCCACGATGCGGAGTCGTCCTTTCCCGCCCAGAACTACGCCGACCTCCACGAGGCGGGCCTGCTCGCGCTCACGGTGCCGGCCGCCTACGGCGGCGCGGGCGCGGACAACGTCACCTACGCGCACGCGCTGCGCGAGATCGCCAAGGGGTGCTCGGCCACGGGGCTCACCTTCAACATGCACGCGACCATCGCGAGCTTCCTCGCGGAGCTGGGCACCGAGGCGCAGAAGCGGCGCTACTTCGGCGAGATCGTCGGGGCCGGCGCCAAGATCGCCTCCATCACGAGCGAGCCGGAGCAGAGCTTCCGCGACAAGTTCGTGTTGAACACGGTCTTCAGGCCCGTGGACGGCGGCTACCACGTGGCGGGGGTCAAGCAGTTCTGCTCGCTCGGAGACGCCGCCGATTACTACTTCGTGACCGGAATCGTGGAAGGGCAGGCGAGCGCGCTCGACGGCGTGATCTCGGCGCTCATCCCGCGCCGCGACGGGGGCGTGAAGATCGAGGGGCTCTGGAACGCCTCCGGCATGCGCGGCACCATCAGCCACACCATCCGCTACGACTCCTTCGTGCCCACCGAGGCTGTCATCGGCCGCCCGGGGCAATTCCTGACCATCGACCTTTCCGGCTTCGCGCTCGGCTACGCCGCCGTCTACCTCGGGATCGCGGAGGCGGCCTTCGAGTACATGGTGGAGTACGCGCGCACGAAGACGCAGCGTCCGGCCACCACGCCCATGAGCCATCATCCTCTCGTGCAGCGGACGGTGGCGGAGACCGGCACCGCCGTGCGCGCCGCGCGCCTGCTCCTGCACGACGCCGCCCTCACGCGTGACAGCGGTGACCGGCAGGCGACGATGCTGGCCGTGAACCAGTCGAAGGCTTACTCCGCGGAGGTGGGCGTGATGGTGACCGAGCGCGCGCTGCGGCTCGCGGGCGGGCGCGGAATTCTGAAAGACTTGCCCTTCGAGCGGTGGCACCGCGACTCACTCGCGGGACCCGTCATGCCGCCCTCCAACGACCGGTGCCTGGAGACCGCCGGCAAATTGCTATGCGGCCTGCGCGCCGCCACTCTCGAATTCCAGTAGCGCTTACGCAGGCGTCAGGCCGAAGTCGTACTCGACGGTATAGAACGGCGCGGTCGTCTTCCGCGCCGCAGCCTCCTGGGGTGAATCGTGGCGCTTGAAGGTGGCGACGAGCGAGCTCTTCACTGCGAAGACGGCGTCTGAGTCGAGATAAGGGTCGCCGTCCACGAAGACGTGGGTGGTCACGGGCCGGTGGCCGGCGGCGGAGACGATGAAGTGGATGTGGGCGGGCCGGTACGGATGCCGGCCGCACGCGCGCAGCATGCGACCCACGGGGCCGTCCGACGGAATCGGATAGTGGGCCGGGTGCACGGTCTGGAACGCGTAGCGCCCGTCGGCGTCCGTGCGGAACTTGCCGCGCAGGTTGAGCCCGCCCTGCTCCGGATCCTGGCTGTCGTAGAGCCCGTTGGGCGCCGCCTGCCACACGTCGAGCAGCGCGCCCGCGAGAGGCCGGCCGGCGGTGTCGGTCACCCGTCCCGACACGAACGTGGGTTCCCCCGCCGTCTTGCCCGCGATGCTCGCGCCTGCGGGCAGCACGGGGGCGCCATCACGATGGAAAGGGCCGAAGACCGTGGATTCGGTGGCGCCTTCGGGGTGGCGATGGTTGATGGCGTCCACCAGCATCGAGACACCGAGAGTGTCCGAGAGCAGGATGAACTCCTGCCGCTTGTCGTCGCAGGCATGGCCGGTGTCGGTGAGGAAGCGGATGGCCTCGAACCACTCCGCCTCCGTCAGCTCCACGTCGCGGACGAAGTCGTGCAGATGCCGCACGAGGCTCGTCATGATCGTCTTCACCCGGGGATCGGCGGTCGTCTGCAGCCGCTGCTCGACGGCGTCCGTCAGATCGTGCTCACTGAGGTTGCGCATGTTTTCCCTCCTGTCCGACGACGGGACTATATACTGCCGCGCAGTCATGAGCGACGACGGTCCCTTCGCCCTCGACTCGCTGTCCAACAAGCACGTGCTCCTGCTGGACGATAACGCCGATGGGCGCTCGCCGCTCGGGGCCATCCTGCGGCATTGCGGCGCGCTCGTCATCGAGGCCGCCTCCGACGCGCACGCCCTGCGCCTGCTCGACCAGGTGAAACCCGACGCCGTCGTGCTCGTGTTCCCGCGCCGGCTTCGCCCCCCTCTGCCCCTGGTCGTCCGCATTCGCGACCGCAAGCCCGAACACGGCGGCGTGGTGCCCATCGTCGTGGTGGCCGATGAGGACGACGCCTTCGACCACGACGGCGTGACCGCCGTGATGACCCGGCCCCTGGAGCCGTGGCGCCTGTGCGTCCTCATTGCGAGCCTGGTGGGCCACACGTGATCGCCTAGATGGGCCGGCCCCCGGCCGTTGCCGGTGATCCGCTGCGCGGCATCCACGTGCTGATCGTCGACGACAACGCGGACGCGCGCGAGCTCTTCCGCAGAATTCTCGAGTACGCGGGAGCGCTCGTGGCCGTCACCGGCTCCGCGGCCGCCGCCCTCCACTACACCGAGCGGCTGCTGCCGGACGTCGTGGTGTGCGACATCGTCATGCCCGGTCACGACGGCTACTGGCTGCTGGAGCGGCTGCGGGCCGCCGGCGCACCGCCGGGCGCGAACGTCACCGCTGTCCCCGTCATCGCCGTCACC
>JBKKCN010000596.1:0-16369 GCA_046712525.1 Candidatus Rokuibacteriota bacterium | reverse complement strand
ACACCTGCCTGTCCACTGCCCAACACTCACCCGCGCGGACAATCCTGGCGGCCCGGGGCTCCGCCGGGGCCCTACCGAGCGTCGGGGGCTTGGGGGCCCGTCGAGGCCCCCATGTCAATCAATCGCGCGAGGTCGGCGAACGATGTCACCACGACGTCCGCGTCCGTCGCGGGGGCGCCGCCGGGCGCGTACAGCACGGTGCGCATCCCGACGGCGCGGGCGCCTGCGATGTCGGCTTCACGACTGTCACCGACCATGGCACTGTCGGCGGCGGCCACGCCGAGCCGGTCGAGCGCGATCCGAAACAGGGGTGCCTCGGGCTTGCCGACGACGATGGGCCGGACGCCCGCGGCCGCGCACACCGCCTGGACGATGGCGCCGCAGCCGGGGAGGAAGTCGCCGTCCTCGATGGGCAGGCGTGGATCGAGGTTCGGCGTCACCAACGGCGCTCCCGCCGCCGCCGCTCGCGCGGCCGCCGTCAGCCGGTCGTAGCTCAGCTCGAAGTCGTTACCCACCGCCACCACGGTGGCCGAACGGTAGTCCTTCATTCCGAGCACGTCGTGTCCGGCGGCGGCGATCATGGCGGCCATCTCCGGCGCGCCCATCACCAGGACACGGCTGATGCCGAAGCGCTCGCGGATGACGCTGCCGATGATCTCGAGAGGCGTGAGGCAGTGACGGGCGAAGGTGACGCCGAGCGCGTGCAGGCGGGCCTGCACGGTGGCCGCCGTCGCGCGCGAGTTGTTGGTGAGGAAGGCCACGCCGCGGCCGGCGGCATGGAGGGCGGCGAGCGTCTCCCCCGCCCCGGGGTTCAACGTGTTGCCCTGCCACACACACCCGTCCAGATCGAACACGAAGCCGCGCACGTCGCGCAGCGACACCGCCGGCACCACGCTAATCGGAGTCGGCGGAGCGCTTGAACTCCGCGATCGCCTCCGCGTAGACCTTCTCGGTCTGCTGCGCCACGCTCGTCCAGCTGAACTTCTCTTCCACGCGCCGGCGGCCCGCCTTGCCCATGCGCGCGCCCAGCTCGGGATTGTCGAGCACACGCCCGAGCGCCTGCGCCAGCGCCTGCGGCTGCGCGGGGGGGACGAGGATGCCCGTCTTGCCGTCCTCCACCACTTCGAGGATGCCGCCCACCGCGGAGGCGACCACGGGCGTCTCGCACGCCATCGCCTCCAGATTGATGAGGCCGAAGGGCTCGTACACGGAAGGGCACGCGAACACCGCCGCGTGGCTGTACAGCTGGGTGACGATGTCGAGCGAGACCATCTCGTTGATCCACATTACGTTCGGATGCTGCGGCACCGCCTTGCGCAGCCGCTCCTCGATCTCCGGCGTGTCGGGCGCGGAGGCGCACAGCACCACCTGCACGCCCGGCGGCAGCGAGCGCGCCGCCTCGAGGAGGTGGAAGATTCCCTTCTGATCGGTGATGCGGCCCACGTAGAGGACGTAGGGCGACTTGACGCCGAGGCGGTCGAGGTGTTCGCGCCGGTCCGTGCGCACGAAGCGCGCGGGATCGATGCCGTTGTGGATGACGACGACCTTCGCCGGGTCGGCCTTGAAGTGGGCGAGGATGTCCTCGCGCATCTTGTGCGAGACCGCGATCACGCGATCCGCCGCCTCCACCGTGGTGCGCTCGATCCAGCCCGACAGCAGGTAGCCGGTGCCGAGCTGATCCGCCTTCCACGGGCGCAGGGGCTCCATGCTGTGCAGGGTGACGATGAGGGGAATGCGGTGCAGCGTGCGGATCCACAGCCCCGCCATGTCCGCGTACCACGTGTGCGCGTGCGCGACGTCGGCGTCCACGGGATCGCGCGCCATCGCGAGGCCGACGGACAGGGTCTCCAGCGCGGGGGCAAACTGCGGCTGCCCGCTCTTGTCCGCCTTCAGCCGTTCCCACGGCGTGTACCCGCGCACGGTGACGCCGTCGTTGGTGGGCGCCCGCTCACCGAAGCACCGGACCTCGACGTCCATGCGGCGCTTCAGCGCCTGCGTGAGCTGATCGACGACGACGCCGGCGCCCCCGTAAATGTGCGGAGGATACTCGCGCGTAAGCATCAATACTTTCATGCGCCACAGCATAAACCATCGTGGCGTAACGGGGCCAAGATCGAGGAGCGCCACGGCTTTGCCGGGGCGCTGCCGAGCGTAAAGGGGGGCTTGGGGGGCCCTTCGAGGCCCCCCATCTAATTGATCAAGGCGCCTGCGGGCCGAAGTCGGGGTGCTCCGGCGGGTCGTCCAGGCGGGGGTCGTCGAGACGGTCGAGCTTGCGGGCGACGGTGCGGACGTCGATGCCGAGGAGCTTGGCGGCCTGGGTCTTGTTGCCGCCGGTGATGCGGAGGGTTTCGTTGAGCAGGCGCTCCTCAATGTCGGCGAGCGGGGTGCCGATGAGATCGAGGATGGCGTCGCGCGGCGGCGCTTTGGTGCCGTTCACGTCGTCCGGAAGATCGCCGGCCTCCACCTGTCCGCCGCGCGCGAGCACGACGCTGCGCTCGACGACGTTCTCCAGCTCGCGCACGTTGCCCGGCCACGCGTACGCCTCCAGGCGGCGGATCGCCTCGTCGGTGAGACCATCCAGCTTGCGGTTGTTCTTGGCGGCGTACACGCGCAGGAAGTGGTGGGCGAGCACGCGGATGTCCTCGCGCCGGTCGCGCAGGGGCGGCACGTGGATGGTGATGACGTTGAGCCGGTAGTACAGATCCTCGCGGAAGCGCTTGTCCTTCACCATGCCGGCGAGGTTCTGGTTGGAGGCAGCGACGATACGGACGTTGACGGACAGCGTGCGGGTGCCCCCGAGTCGCTCGAACTCCCCTTCCTGCAGCACGCGCAGGATCTTCGGCTGGGTCACCGCCGAAAGGTCGGCCACCTCGTCGAGGAACAGCGTGCCGCCGTCGGCGAGCTCGAAGCGTCCTTCCTTGCGCCCGGCGGCGCCGGTGAAGGCGCCTCGCTCGTAGCCGAAGAGCTCCGATTCCAGGAGCGTCTCCGGCAGTGCCGCACAGTTGACCGCCACGAAGGCCTTGCCCCGTCGCGCGGAGCGGTCGTGGATGGCGCGCGCCACGAGCTCCTTGCCGGCGCCGCTCTCGCCCTGGATGAGCACGGTGGCGGAGCTGTCCGCCACCTGGTCGACGAGCGCCATCATGCGGCGGAAGGCGGGGCTGCCGCCCACCACCGCCCCCGAGCTGAGAAGATCGTCGAGGCGTTGCTGCAGCGCCTTGTTCTTCTCGATGAGCGCGCGGCGCTCGAGCGCCTTGTCGACGAGCTTGAGGAGCTGCTCGCGACGGAAGGGCTTGGTGAGGAAGTCGTAGGCGCCGTCCTTCATCGCCTTCACCGCTTCTTCCACGGTGCCGAAGGCGGTGAGGAGGATGACGTCCACGTCGGGCGCAATCGCCTTGGCGGCCCGCAGCAGCTCGAGACCGGTGAGCCCCGGCATCTTGAGGTCCGTCACGATGAGGTCGATGCCGCCCTCCTGCACACGCTCGAGGGCGGCGCGGCCGTCGGAGGCGAGGACGACGCTGAAGCCCTCGCGCGTGAGCGTGCGTTCGAGGCTCTCACGGACGCCCGGATCGTCGTCGGCCACGAGCAGGCGGGCACTCTCAGACATGGATGGCGCTCCGCCGCAGCGGCAGCCGGATGATGAACGTGGCACCGCCGCCCGCGCGGTTCTCCCACCGCAGGTCGCCGCCGTGCTCCTCGGTGATCTGCCGCGCGATGGACAGACCGAGCCCCGTGCCCTGCGGCTTGGTGGTGAAGAACGGCTCGAAGAGCTGCTCGGCCACCTCGCGCTGGATGCCGTCGCCGGTGTCCGACACTCGGAGGTCGACGGCATCGCCGGCGAGCTGGCTGGCGATCGTGAGCTCGCCGCCGCGCGACAAGGCCTCCATCCCGTTCTTCACGAGGTTGTGGATTGCCTGGCGCAGCAGGCCGCGGTCGATCTCCATCAACGGCACGCTGCGGTCGGCCTCGACGTGGATGGTGAGACCCTGCCGCGTGGCCACCGGCCTCACGAAGTCCGCGAGCTCCTTCAAGAGGTCGTTGACCGACTCTTCTTCGAAGTGCGGCTTGGGGAACCGTGCGAAGGCCAGATACTCCTCGGTGAGCGCGTCGAGCGTGTTGACCTGGTCGCGGATGGAGGCGACGAGGCCGCCCGCCTCGTCCATGTCGGCTCCGGAGCGCGCGCGCACGATATCTTCCAGGATCTCCGCGTTCAGCTCGATGGCGCTGATGGGATTACGCACCTCGTGCGCCACCCGGAGGGAGAGCCGTCCCACCGTCGCCATGCGCTCGGCCACGAGCAGCTCCTGCTGCGCGTCCTGCAATCGCCTGAGGGTGCCGGTCAGCTCCGCGTTGAGCCGCTCCACCTCGCCGCGCGCGCGCCGCTCGCGGCCGGCGACGAGGCCGACGACGACCGCGGGCAGCCCGAACAGAACTGTGAGCAGCGTGACGCCCGTCCAGCCGATCCACGGCGGCGCGAGGGCGGCGGCCGCCGCCATCAGCCCACCGGCAATCAGTGCCACCGCCAACGCCACCCAGGGCCCGAAATAATACGCGTTGACCGCGACGAGCGGGAAGAAGAGCAGGTAGAAGAGGCTGTTGCCCCCGCCGGTGAGGAAGACGAGCACGAAGACCAGCACGAGGTCGATGCCGAGGGCGCCGAGGAAGATCGAGCGTGTCGCGCGCGGGTTGACCGTCACCAGCGCGAAGACGCCCACCTTGTAGAGGGTGAACCAGAGGACGAGCGAGTAGATGTCGATGCGCTCGCGGGGGCGGAGCGGCACGAGCCCCAGGGTGGCGAGGCCGCCGACCATCGCCACCGCGAGCAGGACCGCGAACACCCGCTCGTCGCGCTCGAGGAGCCGGAAGATCGCGTGCCAAGGTTTACGCTCGCCGGTCACCATGCGCGTCGCTCGCGACTATAGCATTGGCGACGACGGCGGCGGGCTCTCCGCGCGGGGCTCCGTGAGGACCTCGGCGATCTTCCGGTCCTTCTTCGCCCGGCGGTGCAGCAGGTAGGCGATGCAGCCGGCGAAGGCGAGGAGCGCGAGCAGCATGAGCCAGCGGTCCCAGCGCTGCACGTCGCGCACGAGGCGCAGGATCTGATCGGTGAGGACGTGGGCAAGGCCGAAGCCGATGGGGACGCTGACGAGGGCGGCGCCGCCGTCGACAGCGAGGAATTTCCAGAAAGGGATCTTCGCGATGCCGGCGGTGAGGAAGGCGGCCGCGCGCAGCCCCATGATGTGGCGCGCGGTGATGACGATCTTCACGCCGTGCCGCCGGTAGCTGTCGAGCAGCTTCGCTTCGCGGCGCTTGCTGAGGATCCGGCGCACGAGGCGCCATTCGAGGATGCGCTCGCCCCAGTAGTGGCCCACCCAGTAGAGCACGACGTCGCCCGCGACCACCGCCACCACGCACACGGGCAGCGCGATCCACCACCGCACGATGCCCTGGCTGGCGAGCGCGGCAGCCGCCGCAATGGGCAACTCCTCCGGGATGGGCACGCCGAGTCCGGCCGCGAAGAGCACGAGGAAGATCCCCGCGTAAGTGAAGTGCTCGACGATGTGTTCGATCATGGCCCGGGAAAGATAGCGCTTGCGCCCTTTTCCGCCAGTGTATACTGCGATTTGTCTGGTCGGTCGGCGGTTCAACCGTGAGCCTCTACCGCCGCATCAGGCCGTGTCCCCGCTCTCCTTCCGAGTTCTGGGTCGCGCACACGGTACGGAAGGCCACAAGGAGCCTCTCCAATGGCTGTGAAACTCTTCGTCGGCGGTCTCTCCTTCTCCACCTCCACCGAGCGTCTACGTGAAGTGTTCGCGGCCTGCGGCGCCGTCGAGTCGGCCAGCGTGGTCACGGACCGAGACACGGGTCGCTCGCGCGGCTTCGGCTTCGTCGAAATGGCGACGCCCGAAGAAGCGGAACAGGCGGTCAGCAAGCTCAACGGTACGAGCCTCGATGGCCGCACCATCCAGGTCGAGAAAGCCAAAGCCCCGGGTACGGGCGGCGGCGGCGGCGGCCGGGGCGGCGGTGGTGGTCGTGGCGGCTTCGGTGGTGGCGGTGGTCGCGGCGGCTTCGGCGGCGGCGGCGGCCGAGGTGGTGGCGGTGGAGGCGGCGGACGCTGGTAGTCGCCGCACATACTGGCAACACTTTCTAGGGAGCGCTCGCCGCTGAAGGGCTGCGTGCTGCACACCGAGGCCTCCATGGGCTTCGGCGGGCAGGAGCTCCGTATTGTGGCCGAAGCCGGCTGGCTGGCGACTCACGGCTGGAAGGTCGTGATCGCCAGTCAGCCGGGTAGTCCCCTGCTTGCCGAAGCGGCGGGCGCGGGACTGGACACCGCGGCCGTGCGCATGCGCGGCCCGCTGGACCCCCTCGCCCTTCTGTCCCTCCGTCGTCTCCTGCGTGAGCGCGCCGTCGACGTCGTCCACACGCACAGCTCCGTCGACAGCTGGCTCGGCGGGCTCGCCGCGCGCTCGCGTGGTGTGCGTGTCGTGCGCAGCCGCCACGTCTCCATTCCCATCCGCGGCGCGCTCGTGTACCGGCTCGCGCACCGGGTGATCACCAGCGGCGACGCGGTGGCCGACATCGTGGCGGGCGCGGGCGTGCCGCGCGATCGCATCGTCTCCATCAGCCCCGGCGTCGACATGCGCCGCTTCCATCCCGACGTCTCCGGCGCCGGCGTGCGCGCCGAGCTCGGCCTGCACGGCGCCGCCGTCGGTCTCGTCGCCAACGTGCGCGGCTCCAAGGGCCACCGGTACTTTCTCGAGGCCGCGCGCGACGTGCTGGCGGCGGCGCCTCACACGCGCTTCGTGATCGTGGGCGACGGCGTGGGATTCGAGGACGTCCGCCGTCGCGTGCGGGAGATGAGCCTGGACGGGCCCGTGATCATGACGGGGTTTCGGCGCGACGTTCCCGAGCTGATGGCCGCCTTCGACGTCCTCGTGCTGCCGTCCATCAAGTCGGAGGCAAGCTCGCAGGTGATTCCGCAGGCGCTCGCCGTGGGCACGCCGGTGGTCGCCACCACGGTGGGCGGCTCGCCCGAGCTCATCCGCGACGGCGAGACGGGCCGGCTCGTGCCGCCCGCGGATTTCAAGGCGCTCGCGGACGCCATCCTCGAGCTGCTCGGCGATCCTGAGCGCGCGCGCGCGATGGCGCGGCGCGGGCAGGCGCTCGTGCGCGAGCGGCTGAGCATCGATGCCGTGATGACCCGCACGGCCGCCGTCTACGAAGCGCTCCTGCGCCGGCGATGATCCTGATCGGCACCTCCGGGTACAACTATCCCGAGTGGAAGGGTCTCTTTTATCCCCCCGCCCTGCGGCCGGCAGGAATGCTCGGCTACTACGCCGAGCGCTTCTCCACCGTGGAGATCAACTACTCGTTCTACCGGATGCCGACGCCGGCCATGGTGCGCGCGTGGGCGCTCGCCACGCCCGCTTCCTTCGTGTTCACGCTGAAAGCGCCCAAGCGCATCACGCACGACCGCCGCCTCGTGGAGGTCGCCGACCCCGTCGCGCTCTATCTGGAAGCGGCCGCCGCCCTCGGCGCCAAGCGCGGCCCCTTGTTCTTCCAGCTCCCTCCGACCTTCAAGAAGCAGACGGAGCGGCTGCGCGCCCTACTCGCCCTCGTGCCCCGCGACGTGCGCTGCGCCTTCGAGTTCCGCCACCCCTCATGGTTCGCCGACGACGTCTACGACACGCTGCGCGCGCACGACGCGGCCCTCTGCATCGCCGACACGGACGCGGGTGCCACTCCAGACGTCGTCACGGCCTCGTGGGGGTATCTCCGCCTGCGCGACGTGGGCTACGACGACGCCCAGCTTCAAGCCTGGGCGTGGACGGTTCAACGAACCGAATGGAAGGACACCTTCGTGTACTTCAAGCACGAAGAAACGGCGTCGGGCCCCCGCCTCGCCTCACGCCTCCGAGAAATCCTCGGCGTGTAGCCTCCTCACACGCGGTTTAGCGCCCCGAAGCGGCCAGGCGCTGCTGCCCGCGAGAAGGAGGGGCTTCGGTTTCCAGGGGGTGTTCGACCACTCCGCCGGTGGCCAGGGTCACGAGCGTGGCGGCGATCAAGTCGAGCGGCAGGATCGCGTCCACGCCGTCGAACGCGATGGCGTTGAGCGGCATCGAGGAAACGATCGCTTCAGCCGGGTGTTGCACCAGCGACAGTCCACCCGCCGCCTTGATCGCAATGAGGCCGCTCACGCCATCGTCGCCTCCGCCCGAGAGCAGTACACCGACGACACGGGATCCGTACGCCGCCGCTGCGGACGTGAACAGGGGATCGACCGCGGGCCGGGTGAAGTGAACCCTGGGCCCCCGGTGCAGCCGCAGCCGCGCGGGCTCGATGACGAGGTGCGCGCCCGCCGGCGCCACGTAGACGCGGCCCGACTCGATCGTCTCGCCATCGACGGCCTCGGTCACCCGAATGAGCGCCCGGTGCCCCAGGACCGCTCCGAGGGCGCTCACATGGGTGGGGCTGCGATGGATGACGGTGACGACGGTCGCGGGCAGATCGATCGGCAACTTGGAAAAGAGCGTACGCAGCGCCTCCACCCCGCCCGCGGAGGCCCCGATGACGATCATTGTCCGCGCCAGACGCTCGTGGTTCACGGCCATCGCGTCAATCGCTTTCCGGTTCTGCAAGTGCCGCCGCATCCGCCAGGTTGATCGGACGATTGTCTTCGGCGAGTCGTCGAAACGTCTGCGCCTGGGCCTTCGCCCGCGCCCGCCGCTCTCGATAGGGGCGGCCCACCTCGGGCTGGCCGTGGCTCACGGCGTGGGCCTCCAGGTCGCCGAGGATCGCCGCCATCTCCTCGAACGCGAGGACCGCTGCCCACAGGCGGTCCTCAACGGCTTTCTCTTTGCCGACAAGGAGTTCGTCCGCGGAGTACGCGTGGCCGATGCGACAGGTGAACAGGAGGTAGCCGCGTTGGCCTTCACAGCGGACTTCGAGCGCACCCGGACATTCGGGACACCCGATGCCGGTGAGCTGGTCGCCCGCTTCCGAATCGAGGCGCGGAGGTATCGCGAACATCACGGACTGTGCGTGCAAGAGGCGGTCCGTCGAGACGGTGCAGATGCTAGGCGCGAACGAGGAGGCAACGACGCAGATGCGCCTTTTTCAGCGCCCTGCCAGGCCCGCGAGGCGAGCCACGACGTCAGCCAGCACGGCCGGCTCCACCGGCTTGGTCACGTGTGCGTCGTAGCCGGCCGCGAGCGCGAGGTCGCGATCGTCGGGTCGGGCGTGCGCCGTCAAGGCGAGCGCCGGCGTCCGCCCCCCGAGGTCAGGGGGGAGTGCTCGCACACGACGAATGAGCGTATAGCCGTCCGCGTCCGGCATTGCGATGTCGCTCACGAGGACGTGGGGCGTCAGCCGCTCGAACTCGACCAGCGCTTGCGCCACCAATCCCACCGCCCTCACCTCGGCCCCACAGTGCTCGAGCACCGCCACGATAAGATCCCGCGCGTCCGGCTCGTCCTCCACGAGGAGGACGTGCATCCCCACCAGCAGCGCGCCATTGAGAGTCTCGAGGGCCGGCTTCGCTCGCGACGCGACGGCCCCGTCAACATCGGCGGCGAGCGGGAGCGTGACCTTGAACGTCGCTCCCTGTCCCCGCTCCGTGCTCTCGACCCCGATGGTGCCGTGGTGCAGCTCGACGAGGTGGCGGGCGATGGCCAGCCCCAGCCCCAGGCCACCATGCCTACGCGTGGCCACGCTGTCGCCTTGGCGGAAGCGCTCGAAGATATGCGGGAGCAGGTCGGGGCTCACGCCCGGCCCGCTGTCGGCCACCGCGATCACGAGCTGCGAGTCGCCACGCTCCACCCGCACCTGCACGCTGCCCGGGCTCGGGGTGTACTTGATGGCGTTCGAGAGCAGATTGCCCAGTGCCTGCTGCATGCGATCGGCATCGAGACGGACGAACGCCGGCGGGCCGTCGACCTCGAGCGTCAGGAGGAGGCCCTTGGCCTCCGCGAGCGGGCGTAGGTTTTCGACGGTGGCGTGCACCACGGGCAGGACGTCCTCGGGTCTCAGCTCCAGGCGCAGCTTGCCGGCGACGATGCGCGAGACGTCCAACAGATCCTCGATGAGCTGCACCTGCAGCTTCGTGTTCCGGTCGATGACCCGCAGCGCGTGTTCCGTGCGCGCGGAGTCCAGCGTTCCGGATCGGAGCAGGCGGGACCAGCCCAGTATCGCGGTGAGCGGTGTGCGCAGCTCGTGCGACAGGACCGCGAGAAAGTCATCCTTCGCCCGACTGGCGTTCGCCAGCGCTTCCCCGTGCTGGCGCAGCTCCGCGGCGGCGCGAGCGTAAGCGGTAACGTCCTCCACGGCGAGAAGGATCAAATGTCCGTCGCGCGACGGCGACTCGAAGCGATGGGCGTTGAGGCGCATGACGCGGTGACCCAGGCGGTCGAAGTCGTGCGCGATCTCGAGATCCTCGAACCCGGTACCGTTGGACGGAATACTCTCCAGGCGCGCGCGCAGCGCCGGAATGTTCCACTGGCCGTTGCCGAGGTCATGGATGGCGCGGCCGACGGTCTCGCCCGGCGTGACCCCAAACGTCCCGTAGAATGACCGGTTTGCCGTCACCACGCGCAGGCTGTCGTCGAGAACCAGCAGGGGCTCCCGCACCGTCTCCACGATGGTCTCGGCATAGTCACGGGCGCGCTTGAGGGCGTCGATGTCGATAAAGGAGATGACGGCGCCATCGATGTGGTCGTCCTGCGCGCGATACGGGCGGATCCGCATGGTGGCCCAGCGTCCATCCTGGTCCTGGATCTCCCGCTCCTGCGGCACGAGGGTGTCCATCACCGCCACCACCATCCGCTCGAGGTCGGCCACATTGATGCGGAGCTGGATATCCCCCACCGGCCGTCCCACGTCGGTGGCCACCAGCTTCAGGAGCCGATCGGTGGCGCCGCTGAAACGGCGGATGCGCAGGTCGCGGCCGACGATGACGAGGGGGATATTCACGCTGGTCAGTACGTTGATGAGATCGCTGTTGACCTGCCCCAGCTCGACGTTGCGCTGCTGCAACTCGTCGTTCACCGTCGTCAGCTCTTCGTTGGACGATTGCAGCTCCTCCTTGGCGGTCTCCATCTCCTCGTTCGTGCTCTGCAGCTCCTCGTTGCTCGACTGGATTTCTTCGGTCGCCGACCGCAGCTCCTCGTTGCTCGTCTCCCGCTCATCGATGATCGATTGCATGTGCTCCTTGCTGGCAATCACCTCCCGTTGCAAGGCGGCGACCTCGTGGGCGGCGCCCTTGCCCGTCACGCGCGGCCGGTGCCGCGGGCCCGGTGAGGCGGCGGCACGTGGTGCCGCCGCCTCGAACAGGACCAGAAACGTGTCGCCGGCCCCTTCCGCGTGCAGAGGAATCACCTCGAGGTCGACGAACAGGGTGCGGCCCTGTTGCGTGAGCCGGATCCCCGCCGAGCGGGCGGGGAGGCCGCGGCTCTTCGCTTTGCGGACCGCGATGCGCAGCGCGCCCAGCAGGCCTTGTCGGACCATCTTGAGGAGGTTGAAGCTCGCCGTTCCCGGCGCCGCCTCCAGATAGGGCCCCGTGCGGCCGCGGAACTGAAGGATCTCCATGTCGCTGTTCACGATCACACCGGCAGGACCGTACTTCCTTATGATGAGGCGGTCCGCGACCTTCCCGAGGTCGAATCCGGGGCCGGGGGCGACCCTATCAACCCACTCGCTGGGCTTCGTGCGATTGGCAACCCTGGCCGCAGTCCGCTCCGTGGAGGCCCCTGCCACCGGCAGGCGCGCCGGCCCGGGCCGCTTCGCATAGACCTTGTACTTCTTGTCGAGAGGGGCGAACAAGTGGGCGAAGCCCGTGATGCTCTCCGCGGGCCCAAGCAGCAGAAAACCGCCGGGCTTGAGCGCGTAGTGGAAGACCGGCACGATCCTCTGCTGCAGCTCCGGCGAAAAATAGATCAGCATGTTCCGGCAGCTGATGAGGTCGAGCTTCGAGAACGGAGGATCGGCAGTCACGTCCTGGGGGGCGAAGACGACGAGCGCGCGCAGTGCCTTGTTGACCTGATAGCCGGCGTCCTGCTTGACGAAGAAGCGGCGCAGGCGTTCCGGTGAGACATCGGCGGTGATGCTCTCCGGGTAGCTCCCGGCGCGGGCCCTCTCGATGGCGGACGCGCTCAAGTCCGTGGCGAAGATCTGTAGCGGAGGATGGGCGCCGGTCTCCCCCAAGAACTCCAGCAGGCACATGGCGATGGAATAGGCTTCCTCGCCCGTCGCGCACCCGGGCACCCAGATGCGCAACGTCTCCAGGGACGATCGCTTCTTCATGAGGCTGGGGAGGACCTTGCGGCGGAGCACCGCGAAGGCCTCCGGGTCCCGGAAGAACCTCGTGACATTGATCAGCATGTCCTGGCGCAAGGCCTCTACCTCGGGGGGATGACCCCGGAGATGGTCGAGGTACTCGCGCACGGTCTCGATCCGGTGCAGCAGCATCCGCCGCGCAATACGCCGCCGCACGGTGGTCTGCTTGTAGGCGCGAAAGTCCGCGCCCGTCGCCAGCTGGAGCAGGGCCAGGATCTTGCCGAAGCTCGCCTCCTCGTCCCTGGTCGGCGTCTCGGCACGGACCGTCGCCGCTGGTGGCGCGACGTAGGGATGGCGGCTGATCCGCGTCAGCTCGGCGGCGATTCCTTCCGGAGCCAGGACGCGGTCCACACATCCGGCCGCGACGGCATTGCGCGGCATGCCGCTGTACTTGGCCGAATCCTCATCCTGGGCGAAGGTCAGGCCGCCCTCGGCCTTGATGGCCTTCAATCCAAGCACGCCATCTGACGCCGTGCCCGACAAGATCACCCCGATCGCTCGGGGTCCGCGATCCATGGCGAGGGATGTCAGGAAAACGTCGACGGGCAGGTGCTGCCCCAGTTCACTCGCGCGAGACGTGAGACGCAGCACGCCACGCTTTATAGTGAGATTCGTGTTGGGAGGGATCACGTACACGTGGTCGGCCACGACCCGCGTCCGGTTCTCGATCTCGCGCACCGGCATCCGCGTCGCTCTCGAGAGCAGCGAGGCGAGCTGGCTCTCATGCGTGGGGTCCAGGTGCTGGATGAGCACAAACGCCATTCCCGTGCGTGCGGGGAGGGTACGGAGCAGCTGCGAGAACGCCTCCAAGCCACCGGCGGAGGCGCCGACACCAACGACGGGAACGGCCTCGTCGCGCGGCGTTCGACGCCCGATGCTCTTCGAATCCGCGGGGACCCTGGGTGACGGGCCGAACGCGCGCGGCGGCGTGATGTGCGCGCCGCCCCTTCGCCGTGCACGCGGCGGGCGGGGAGACGATCTCTTGCGAGGCACCTGACTAATTTAGCATCGAACGGACGCCACCGATGATGTCACTCGCGCGTCGCCACGGCAGGAACGCTGCCACGTCGGCACTGAACAGGCAACTGGCGAGGGGCCTTGGATCCTCGGAGCAAATCAGCGTTCGAGGAACCGACGTGAGAACCCACGGTTCCTTCTACACGCGGAAGGGCGGCGCGTCCATCCGTATCCCTACGCAGTGTGCGGGTCCGGAGGCAACGCACGATACCGCGAACGATCGCGAATCGAAGGAGGTCGATCTGATGGCTGAGGTCGAGCTTGCGCATGACGTTCGCCCGATGCGATTCGGCCGTGCGACGGCTGATAGACAAGCGAAGGGCATGCTGGCACGCTCAGGTCGTCCCTTTCTTGCGGCTCGGAATAGCGACGAAGAATTGGTACGGAGGAGCGACCTGAACAGCTCGAGAGAGGGGCGGCGGCAAACCCGGGCACGGTGACCGAGCCCGGCGGGAACGGCTCCGAGTTCCACGGAGCCTTCTGGGCGAAGCCGCTAGGCCATTGGCGTCAGAATGGCTCGCGTGAGGACGTACTTGATGAGGTCAGTTTGATTGCGGAAATCGAGCTTGTGCATGACGCTGGCGCGGTGCGACTCGGCCGTGCGGCGACTGATGGACAAGTGACCGGCGATGCGCGCGCTGCTGTAGCCATCGAACACGAGCCGAAGCACCTCGCGCTCCCGGCGAGTCAGCGTCTCGTAGGCGTCACGCGCTGCACTCCGTGCTCGTTGAAGCCAGCTCTCCATGGAACGCTCGGACAGCGGCTTGCTCAGATAGTGATGGCCGGCGACGACCTTCCGGATCGCCTGCATCAGCTCAGCGGGGCTCACATACATCATCAGGTATCCCGACGCGCCGTTTCTCAGCGCCTGTAGGACGTACTGCTCGTTCGAGTACGTCGAGAGCACGATCACCGCCGTTGCCGGCGAGTGCTGCTGCACCTGGCGGGTGATCTCGAGACAGTTCAGCCGTGGCATCGCCAGGGCTACGATCAGCACGCGCGGCTTGAGGCGCTGGACAAGGCGGACCGCCTCGAGGCCGTCCTGGACTTCGCCTTCCACTTTGAAGTCCGCTTCCGCCTCAAGCAAGCATCGGACGCCGCTGCGCACCAAGTCCTGGGGGTCGGCGAGGACGATGGTAATCGGCATTCGCCTTCCTCGGTCGCGTCTACGAGTGAGAACCACGTGTCCTCCCATTTCGCACCAGGCAGGCCTTCCGATGTGGATTGTTCAGATCACTGAGTTGACCGGTGTCGGCGGCCGAGCGGTGAATTAGTGATAAGTGCAAAGTGCGGGCCACTGATGAACCCGTGGGCGCAAAAAGATTCTTCGCACAGTATCTGAGGTTGACGCTGGGGTGTGGCCTAGGGCTTCGACGTCGGGGGACTGGATCGCCTCGAGTTTCAGCCGGGCAAGGAAGCGGGCCGACGCGAGTATCGCTTCAGCGCCCGATGCCCACTAAGTTGAAAACGCCTTCTCTTACAGTCCTCCGGCAGACACGGCTTGACGAGGTAGGCATCGAACAGATGCTCTTCGGCTGGTCCTCCAAGAGCTCTGGTGCGAGATCTCATGCCCCGGACTACCTCCCTCCTGCACCGGCCGCGCGCCCATTAGACTAAGGTCCAACATCGCCCCCACCCGGCGCGAAGACTATTGTCGGAGCCGGAATGGCAGATACGACAACGCGCGGATCAGCTCAACGAGATCCGTCGGCGACGGCTCGATGCCAGGGCCCGGTTCTCGCCTGTCGGGCAAGACCCAAGATGGCGGTGATCGACGTGAGGAATTTCCACGTTCGGCCTGCTGATTTCAGCGCAGCGGGCCGTAGTCGGAATTAGCGTTCGAGGTACTCGCGGATGTAGCGGTTCATGAGCTCCGGCTGCTCGTGGATGACCCAGTGCGAACCGTCGGGCACGCGGTGCACGGTCAGGTTCGGAACGTAACGATCGAGCCCTTCGAGATTGCCGGAGAGCAGCGCGGTGTCCTTCTCCCCCCACACGACGAGCGTGGGCACGGAGACGACGGTCGCGTTGTCCTCCACGCCGAGCGTTCCGCTCGCGGGCGTGCCGTCGCGCGAGGGCGGACCCACCCCCGCCGCGCGGTAATAGTTCAGCCCGCCCGTGAGCGCGCCCGGCTGCGACCACGCCTTCAGGTACTCGTCGCGGTCCGCCGTCGTCACGTATCCCTTGGCGAGCCCCTCCCCGAGCACCGCGGTCACGAGCGCTGCATAGCGGTTGGCGGAAAGGAGCTCCTCCGCCTTGGCGCTGCGGAAGGCCAGCATGTACTCGCTGGCTTTCTGCTGCGCCGGATTGTCGCGCAGCTCGCGCGCGAAGATGGCCGGGTGCGGGGCGTTGACGATGACCAGGCGCTCGAGGCGATCCGGATGACGGATCGCGAACGCCCACGCCACCGCCCCGCCCCAGTCGTGGCCGACGAGGACGAACCGGCGATGGCCGAGATGATCCGCGAGGGCGGCGAGGTCGCTGACCAGGTGATTCATCGCGTAGTCGGCAACGTCGGCGGGCTTGGACGACAGGTTGTGACCGCGCATGTCGAAGGCGACCGCCTGATGGTCACGTGCGAAATGGGCGAGCTGCGCCTTCCACGCGTACCAGAACTCGGGGAAGCCGTGCACGAACAGAATGAGCGGGCCCTGCCCCGCCGTCACGTAGTGGAGCCGGACTCCGTTCACCTCCGCGTACTTGTGCTCCTCCATGCGCCCTCCCGCGGCCAGCATACAGCGCGGCGGTGGTACCCTGCTTGCAGCGGCCCATCACGATGATCGTCCACGTTCTTGCCTCCGACTACGACAGCACCCTCGCCGAGCATGGCACCATCTCAGAGACGACGACACGGGCGCTCGTCAGGGTGCGCGAGTCCGGCCGCAAAGTGATCCTGGTGACCGGCCGCATGCTGCCGGATCTCAAGAACGTCTGCCCCGACGCGGACCGGATGTTCGATGCCATCGTGGCCGAGAACGGCGCCGTCGTGTACTTCCCCGAACGTCGGGAGGTGAAGGTCATCGGG
>JBKKCN010000595.1:0-2889 GCA_046712525.1 Candidatus Rokuibacteriota bacterium | reverse complement strand
CGCGTAGGGCTGCACGGCCATCTTTACCTTGCCGGTGTCCGTGACGATCTTGGTGAGGCCGCTGCCGATGGCATAGAACACCGAGCCGGGCGGGTTGGTGCCGATGGTCACCGCCTGCTGCGCAGTGGCCGTGCCCGCGCCGATGAAGGCGAGGAGGACGGCGAGAGCGAAGACACGACGAGGCGTCATGGAGTCTTTCCTTCCTTGGCGTCAGCGATGAGCGGGCGCACGGCCATTTCGGGTTGCCAGAGTGTACAACAACCGATGCGCGCCGTAGAGTAGGGCGCCATGACCACCGGACGCGTGCGCGGCGGCTTCAATCAGTTCGGCTTCACGGTCGGCATCCTCATGCTCGACACGCGCTTCCCACGCATTCCCGGCGACATGGGCAACGCCGCCACCTTTCCCTTCCCGGTGCGCTACCACCGTGTGGCAGGCGCCCATCCCGATCTGGTCGTGCGCCGCGGTGCGGAGGGGCTGTTGGCCGCCTTCATCGACGGCGCGCAGCAGCTCGAGCGCGAAGGCGTGGGCGCCATCACCACCAACTGCGGCTTCCTGGTCAAGTACCAGCACCAGCTGGCGGCCGCCGTGCGTGTTCCCGTGTTCACCTCCAGCCTGCTGCTCGTTCCCCTCGTGCATCGCATGCTCGCGCCCGGACGGAGCGTGGGCCTGATGACCGTGAACGCAGCAGGGCTGACGGCCGAGCACCTCGTGGGCGCGGGAATCGGCCCCGAGATCCCGCTCGTGGTGGCGGGGATGGAAGGCGAGAAAGAGTTCACCCGCGTGCTGCTCGACGACGAGCTGGAGCTGGACGTGGACGCCGCCCGCGACGAGCACGTGCGCGTGGCACGGCGGCTCGTGGGCGATCATCCGGATATCGGCGCCATCGTGGTCGAGTGCACGAACATGCCGCCGTATGCCGCCGACGTCCAGCGCGTGACGGGCCTGCCCGTCTTCGACATCGTCTCGCTCGTCACCATGGCCCATGGCGCCCTGCGCGCGGGGCTGGCGCCCCGGCCGGCGTGACGGCGGATGTCGTCAACGTGGATCTCCGCTCCCCTCGTGGTCGATTGCGCGGGACCGCACGCCGACGAGGTGACCGCCGTGGTGAGCGTGGACATTCCGTCCACACCGTACCGCGCCAGGTGATGGAGCGCGTTCTGTCCTCGCGAAGGAAAGAGTGCAGCCACGGAGTCCCTGAATCACGGGGGCACAAGCCGCGTGGGGGTTACGATCGGTGATCGATATAGGCTGCGGAGTGAAGCGGTGAAGCGAAGAGCCACGAGGAGGAACAGACATGATCATGCGGATTACGTGGGGAAAACTCCGGCCCGGCTCATGGGATCAGTTTGAGAGCACGTATAACGGCACGGTGGCCGCAAAGGGCCGTGACATCCAAGGGCTCCGCGGGCGGTGGCTCCTGCAGGATACGAACGATAAGGATACCGGGTTTGCAGTAAGTCTCTGGGCGAGCGCCGCCGACATGCACGCGTATGAGCAGAGCGACCTGTATCGACACGAGGTCGCGCCCGCGCTTCAACCTTTTTTTGCCGGTGACTACAAGACCTATCGCTGTGACGTCAAATATATGCAATAGCGCGCGGCGACAGCGAACGCCGGGTACGCGCTTGTTTGTCTCGACAGTTGACGCCGGACGTCGAACTTCGAGAAGGTCCTCGCTCCCGACTGTTAAGGAGGGATACGCAATGACTCTACGACTGGTCGTGATAGGCCTCTTTGCCGGCATGCTACTCGCCGCCGTCCCCGCCATGGCGCAGAGCCTGACGTGGACGGCGGGGGCGGTGGGCGGCGGATGGTACGCGATCTCCGGCGGCATGGCGGAGCTGCTGCGTGAGAAGGCCGGCATGAACATCAAGGTCATTCCCGGTGGCGGCACGCAGAACCCGCCTCTCGTGCAGAAGGGTGAGGTCGAGATCGGGATGGGGCTGCCGCCGCTGCTTGATGCGGCCATGAAGGGCGAAGACCCTTACAAGGGTCAGAAGATGCCGGACCTGCGCGCCATCGCCGGCAACATGAGCCTCAACACCTTCCACTTCTACGTGGGGGAAGAAACGCCGTATGCGAAATCGACGCTGGAGGAGATCTTCAAGGGCCGCAAGCCCATCCGGATGGCCATCTCCAAGCCGGGGTCGTCGGACGTGTGGGTCTTCGAGAAGGTGATGGAGTTTTACAACGTGTCCTACAAGGACTGGGAGGCGGCGGGAGCGAAGTTCTTCCGCGGCTCGTACAGCGAGCAGGCAGGGGCCTTCAAGGACCGCAACGTGGATGGGACCTTCACCTTCCTTGCCCTGCCGGGAGCGTCGATCACCGAGGCGTCGGTAGGCCGTAACCTCAAGCTTCTCGCCTTTCCGGAACCGCTGCTCGCGCACCTCGCCAAGTTCGGCATCGGCAAGGGCACCATCCCCGCCGGGACATATCCCAGGGCCGTGAACGCCAACGAGCCCGTGGTGTCGGCGACGATGGGCACGACGATCACGGTTTCCTCGAAGATGTCCAACGACGTCGCCTACACGATGGCCAAGGCGCTCAACGACAACGTCGATCGTGTGCACAAGATCCACGGCAGCCTGGCGGATTACGATCCCGCCAAGGGTCACCTGTTCCTGGGAGTGCCGCTGCACCCCGGCGCCGAGCGCTACTATCGCGAGAAGGGCTATCTGAAGTAGGAGTCGTGCGCAAGCTCGACGGCGCCGTCGGGTGGGGGGTCGCGGCGTGGGCGGCCGCGGCCGCCCAGCTGCATATCTACACGGCGGGCTACGGCGTCTTCGAGCCGCGCATCCAGCGCTCGCTGCACCTGCTCTTCCTGATCCCGCTCGTCTTCATCCTCTATCCGTTCCGCGGGTCGTCGCCGCAGTCGCGGCCGAGCGG
>JBKKCN010000594.1:0-8874 GCA_046712525.1 Candidatus Rokuibacteriota bacterium | reverse complement strand
CCCAGCGGATCCGAGTAGCGCGGCTTCGGAAAGGCCTCGAGACGGTAGCCACCGTTGGCCTGGCACGGGCTCGGCAGCCGCACCGACGGAGGCGCCTGGCCTGTCGGCGGCGGCGCGTTGCGCGGGGGCGGAGCCTGCTCGGGGCCGAACGAAGGATATGGAGACGGATAGCTGGGAGTCCCCATTCCCGGCGGCAACGTGGGCGTCATCACCTGCGGCTGTTGACCCGAGGCCGCCGTCATCATCGCGAGGTCGGAGCCGACGAGCGCGACCACCATGAGGCTCGCCAGAAATGTTCTCAGAGGCTTCCTCTTCATATACCGTCTCCTCGCGTAAACCGCGATCCGGGCGCCAGTTTCACCGCCGCAGTATAGGCGGGCGGCGGCTGCAATTCCGAACAGAATTCCTGGATAGAAATCAGTGCCGCGCCGGCGCCTCATGGCCGGAGGCGCCATCGCGGGAACCGATAGTCGGGGTTCGCGGCGTCGAAGTCCCGCGCGCTCAGCGGCGGGTTCAGCCTCAGCTCTCGGTAGGCATAATCCTCGACCATCCGTCCTTCGGCATCGAAGATCGTCAGCGTCACCGGCAGCTGCGTGCCGACATCGACCCCCACCAGGGCGCGGTGGGCATAGTAACCGCGTCCGGGTACGGGGGGAAACACGAGCTCCATCCGGCGCTCCTGCCCCCCCGCGGTCGTCTCGAGACGGTCTCCGATGATCTGCAGCTCCCCCGCGCGCAGCGCCCGGCGCGCGTTGTCGAGGATGAGCGCCACGAGGCGACCGATGCCGACGTCGGTGACCGGGTGCCGGCTCTGCTCGAGCACGTGCTTGCTATCCGGGGCGAGGACCGCCGTGAAGAGGCCGGTGAGCGTGCCCGGCTCGTACACGAGCACGTGTCCATCGGCATCGCCGGGGTAGAGCATCTGGCGTCCCGTGGCGGGACCGGCGATCCACCGTAGGTAGAAGCGGTTCGGCGCCTGGAATTTGAGCCACGCCTCTTCCCGCGGGCGCAGCCGATCCCCGACGACCTCCTGCCGGATGAAGCGCGCCGTGTAGCCGGAGACACGGGCGTAGGCGGGCTCCATCGCTTCGAGGACGGCGACAGCGCCGGCGTCGGCGCCGCCCACCGCAGGCGCGGGGATCAGCAGCGCCAGCGCCAGCGCGCTCGCGAGAGCGACCGCGCTCATGGACGCCGCACGGTGTCGATGGCGTCACCGACCCACGCCGGCACGCCCTCCGCCCGCTCGTCGGCCACGCGCATGAGCTTGCGCTGCCGGCGCAGCGCGCCGCGCGCGAAGAACGAGAATTCGATGTCGACCAGGCGCTGGCAGTATGCCTGCCAGGCCTCCGGCCGCCGGCGCTGCAGCGCTTGCAGCACCGTGTCCACCGCCGCCTCGCGGTCCGCCTGACCCTCCACCTCCAGCCGGAACTGGAAGACCGGCGTGAGCCCGCGCTCGTAGAGCGCGACCTGCCAGTCGCCTCCCAGACCCCGCACCTCGCGGAGCAGGTCCTCGAAATACTCGGGGACGACATTGCCCCACGCGCACGACACCTGCTCGTCGAGGCGGGCGCGCAGTGGTGAGATGCGCCGGAAGCCCAGCCCGCAGCGGCAGTGGCCCGGGACCCAGCGCGCGATGTCGCCCGTGCGGTACCGGATGAGCGGCATGACATCGCGGTTGACGGTGGTGAGCACGATCTCGCCGTACCCCTCGGCGTCGGGGCGATCGATCTCGATGTAGAAATCGAACTCGTTGACGTGGTAGCCGGCGCGCTCCAGGCACTCGAAGCCGAGCACGGTGGCCGCCTCCGTGGAGGCGTACGTCATGCAGACAGGCGCCTCCCAGAAGCGCTCGAGCTCGGCGCGCGTGCGCGCGGTGATCGCCTCCCCGCCGCCGATGAGCAGTCGCATGGGCAAGGGACGGCCGTGCGCCTGCGCGAGCTCGGTGAGCCGGGCCAGCCAGAAGGGATCGCTGATCATGACGTTGAAGCGATAGGTTCCCAGCCGCTCGTACGCTTCTTCCGGCGCCACCCGGCCCGGCACCATGGCGAAGAGCGGCGTGTAGCGGACGCCGCGCTCGACGAGCAGCGCCCCCACGCCCCACGCGAGATCGAGGGTGCACAGCAGCCGGTCCTCGCGGCCAAGGCCGTACAGCGACAGCAGCAGCCCGCCCTGCCGCGCGTTGTATTCCAGCTCGCGGCGGCTCAGATAGATGCGCGTCACGCGGCCGGACGTTCCCGAGCTCTCGATGGCGACCTCCGCGGGCGCGCACAGGAGCGTTTCCGGGCGGGTCTTGACGACATCGGGGGTGAGGAAGAAATCGCCGAGGTCTTCGGGGCCGCTCACCCCGCGCGCATCGACGCCGCGGAGAGCGTCGCGGTAGAACGGCGAGCGTCGCGCGAACCGCAGCGTGCGGCGCAGGCCCGGACGCCGCATCGCGTGCAGGAGGCCGATGGGCGTGGAGCGAAACACCACCAGCGGCAGCGCGGGCACGTGCCGTCCGAGCCCGAAGAGGACGGTGGAGAAGGCGGACAGGTTCATCGCGCGAAGTGCCCCAGCACCTTGGCGAGGGCGCGCACGACGTCGTCCTGATCGGCGTCCGTCATGGCGGGGAAGAGCGGCAGCGTCACGAGGCGCCGCTCCAGCGACTCCGCCATCGGGCACAGACCCGGCCCCGAGCCGAAGCGGGCGCGATAGAACGGCTGCAGGTGCACGAGCGGGTAATGCAGCATGGCCCCGATGTTCTCGGCGCGGAGCGCGCGCAGAATCGTGTCCTGATCGGCGCCGAGCCGCTCGCCACGCAGCAGCACCACGAACAGGTGCCAGCCATGGCGGCGCTCCTCGGGGAGGGCGGGCAGCTCGATCCCATCCATCTGCGCGAGGCGCTCGCGGTAGCGCTGCGCGAGCCTCGCGCGCGCGGCGCGGAACCGCTCCAGCTTGCCGAGCTGCGATGATCCCAGCGCCGCCTGAAAGTCCGTGATGCGGAAGTTGTGGCCCGGCTGCTCGATCTCGTTGCGCCACGGCGTCTGCGCATCGGGGTAGCGCAAGCCGTGATGCCGCACGCGCCGCAGCCGCTCGGCGAGATCCGCGCGGTCGGTGAGCACGGCGCCCCCCTCGCCGGTGGTGATGAGCTTGGCGGGGTGGAACGACAGCACGGTCATGTCGGCGAGGGCGCCCACCGGCCGCCCGCGGTAGGCACCGCCCAGCGAGTGGGCGGCGTCGGCGACCGTGATCCATCCGTGCTCGCGCCCGAGCGACAGCAGCGCGTCGTAGTCGCAGGGCAGCCCTGCGAAGTCGACGGCGATGAGCGCGCGCGTGCGCGCGGACGCCACCCGCTTCACCGTGCCCGCGTCGAGGTTCAGTGTCCGGCCCTCCACGTCCGCGAAGACCGGCCGCGCGCCCTGATGGACGATCGCGTTCGCGGTGGCTGCGAAGGTGAGCGGCGTGGTGATCACCTCGTCGTCAGCCTGCGCACCCGCCGCCCAGCACGCCGCCTCGAGGGCGGCGGTGCCGTTGGCCACCGCCACCGCATGCGCGACGCCCGCGTGCGCGGCGAGGGCGCGCTCGAAGTCGGCGACGGCGGGCCCCTGCGTGATCCAGTCGGCGGTCAGCACACGGCTGACGGCGGCCACGTCATCGCTCTCCACGGTCTGCCGCGCATAGGGCAGCCAGGAGGCGCGCACGGGCGGACCGCCTAGGAGCGCAAGCGCGTCCATGTCCTCTCGAAGCCTTCCGCCCAGCTCTCCACGACTTCGGGTGGCTGGGCAAAGAGCGGGTACGACTGCGAGCCGATCACGAGAGTGGAGTCCAGCGCGACGGTCGCGTTCGGATAGGGCTCCGGGTCTGCGAAGAGCGGATGCGCGGGGAGTGTGGCCGTTTGCCACAGCACCGCTTCCACGCCCTCCGCGCGCAGCACCTGCAGCGTACGGTCGCGAAGCGCGCGTGGAGCGAGCGCGATGCCGGCCGCCACCGGGTCCAGCCGCACGCGGTACTTGTGGAAGACGTGCGTGCGGTCGGGCGGCACATGCGGCGGCTCCACCCCTGGCAGCGCGCGCAGGCGGGCACTCAGTCGCTCCGCGTTGCGCTGTGCGCGCGCGGTGGTGACGCCGAGCTGCTCGAGCTGGGCGCGCGCGATGGCGCACGTAAGCTCGCCGGGCAGGTACATCCACCCCGTCACCGTGGAGAGGCCGTCCGCCTCCGCGTCGAGCGGCCGCTGTACGTGCCAGCGCGAGGGCGGCTCCAGGCCGTCGAAGCGCGTGCGTGCGGCGCGCGCATGCAGATCGGGATCGTCGGTGACGAAGAGGCCCCCCTCGCCCGCGGGCAGGTTCTTCGTCGAGTTGAGGCTGAAGGCGCCCATCGCGCCCAGCGTGCCCACCGCGCGCTTCTGGTAGCGCGCTCCGTGCGCCTGGGCGGCATCCTCGATGACGACGACGCCCGCCTCCTCGGCGAGAGTGGTGAGCGCGTCCATCTCGGCGGCGAGCCCGTGCAGGTGCACGGCCACGATCGCTCGCGTCCGCGGCGTGATCTTGCGCGCCACCGCAGCGGGATCGACGTTGTACGTCTTGGGATCGACGTCGGCGAAGACGGGCCGCCCGCCCTGGTGGAGCACCGCCTGCGCGGTGGCGATGAACGACAGCGCGGGCATGATCACCTCGTCGCCGCGCCCCACGCCGGCGGCCGCGAGCGCGATGTGCAGGGCGGCGGTGCCGCTGTTGGTGGCCAGGCAGAAGCGGCTGCCCACGTAGCGCGCGAACTCCGCCTCGAGCGCCGCCATCTCAGGGGCGCCGGCGCCGGAGAGCACGCCGCGATCGAGCACCCGCGCCACCGCCGCGCGGTCCGCGTCGGTCAGGATCGGCCACAGGCGAGGGCGCGGACGTTCCATGCCCTCAGCGCCGCGGGGCCCCGGGCTTCACCCGGTGCTTGTCCACGTAGTCGAGCAGCGCCTCGAACTGGTGGGAGAACGCGTGCTCGGTGACGCCCATGGGACTCTTGAAGAAGCACGCCAGGTGCGGCATCGGCCCCGCCTCGCCGCGCCGGTGCGCGAACTCCGTGAGGCGGATGAGGTCGAGCACGAGGGGCGCCGCCAGGATCGCGTCGCATCCCTGCCAGATGAACTGCGCGCTCATCTTCGTGCCCAGGAAGCCCCGGAAGTGGATGTGGTCCCACGCCGTCTTCCAGTTGCCGAGCGAGGGCACGTACTCGATGGCGACCTTGGCATGCGGGGCGTAGCCGAGGGTGGCGGGCAGCACGCCCGCTTTGCTCAGGAGCTTCGTCTGCTTGTGCCGCGAATCGCTCAGCACCTTGCCGTCCCCCCCGCCCAGGATGTTGAAGCCGTCCCACGACAGCACCTCGAGGTTGCGGCAGCGAAAGAGAGGGGCGAGCACGGTCTTCATCAGGGTCTCGCCCGTCTTGCCGTCGCAGCCGAAGAACGGCACGTGGTTCTTGCGCCCGAGCTGCTGGAGGGCGGCGGCGGTGATGCCCAGCGACGGGGTGAAGTTCACGTAGGGATAGCCGCGGTCGAGCGCGGCGTACGCGTAGACCATGCTCGGCGTGAACCGGGTGCGCCGGTCGAGATGGATGAGCCGCTGCAGGGATTCCAGCCGCTCGTGGTCGGCGTCGAGCGGGATCGTCCGCTCCGTGGAGGCGACGTTCACGACGACGACGGTATCGAGCCGGTGGTCGGCCCGGAAGCGGTCGAGGTCGTCGCCGAGACGCTCGACGGCCGCGCTCAGTGACTCCCGCTTGCGGCCACGCACCGTCGGCTGGAGGGCGCGGGTGGCGGGACCGCCGTTGACGAAGAAGCCGTCGCGGATGCGCAGGTCGGCCGCACGCAGATCGTCCTCGAGGGCGGCCACGAGGCCGGGGGCGAGCGCGCGGTCGTCGTTGGCGAGCGCGCGCGCCTGCTCGAGAATGGTCCGCGTGCCCACATCCCAGCCGCCGAAGACGAGCTGGTCGAGCCCCACCAGTGGCAGCGGCGACAGCTCCGGAAGCTCGGTGACGAGGCCGCCCCCGCTCGCCAGACCGTGCACGATGGCCCGTGCGCCGACGACGGCGGTGGTGGCGAGGGTGCCGCGCGCGCCGATGAGCCAGGCTCCGATCTTGTTCATGCGCCTCAGTCCTTTTGGTTGGAGTACAGGATCCGGGAGCCGAACTCCCCGATCAGCACGGTGGAAGGCATGGTGCCGGCCACGGTGCGGGCCGCCGGCCGCTGGGTGACGAGAAAGACGCGGCGGGGAGCGCTCCACAGCGCGGCGAGCGCCTCCCTGTCCACGAAATAGCCGCGCGCCTCGGGCAGCCGGGATGCGAGGTCGAGGTCGCCGCGCGCGCCGTCCACGACCACGATGCGGCGCCCCGTATAGAAAGGAAGCGCGGCACTGTATTCCAGCGATCCCTCGTGGGCGATCACGTCCTGCGCGCCCGCCCTCGCCGTGATCGCCGCCGACACGGCCTTCGCCGAGTGATGCGGCTCGATGACGTAGAGCACGGCCACGATCAATCCGGCGATGGCGGCGCCCACGCCGGCCACGCAGGCGAAGGAGGCGCGCCGCCACCCGCGCCACCAGCAGAGCGTGGCCGCCCCCCAGCCCATGATGAGCACGAGCCCGAGCCCCTGCAGCAGCCTGGTGAACGGCTGCACGGAGGCGTAGGGCAGCGGCACGCCCTGCTCGCGCAGGATGCGGTAATAGACGTTCAGCTCCGCGAGTCCGAACAGCGTCTGCTCCGGGGTGAGGCGGGCGCCCAGCCAGATCGCACATAGCCCCACTGCGCTCACCCCCGCGAGCCCGACCACGAGCCAGCGCCCCACGTCACGAATCGACGCCCACGCGGCGCCCGCGAGGAGCGCGACGGCGGGAAAGGCCGGTACCGCGTAGTACTCCAGCTTCGAGCGCGACAGCGAGAAGAAGCCCACCACCACCGCCAGCCAGATGATGGCGAGCGGACGCCAGGGCGCCGCGGGCCCGGCGGCGGGCGCCGCGCGCGCGAGGAGGAACACGCTCCACGGAAAGAGCCACACGAAGCTGACCACGAGAAAGCCGAGCGTGGACATGGGCACGTCGTCCTCGACGAAGCCCCGCGCGCCCAGGAAGCGGAGGATCTGATTGTCCACGAGATAGAAGTGAAAGAACGCCGGCTCCCGCCAGGCGACGCTCACGTGCCACGGCAGCGCGATGGCCGCGAACACGGCGCTTCCCCACCCCACGTTGAGGTCGCGCCACGTCAGCGCGCGCGTCCACGCGAGCACGAGGCCCACGATGAGCACGGGAAAGACGAGGCCGATGAGTCCCTTGCTGAGGAGGCCGAGCGCCGCCCCTGCGTAGCACCAGAGAAAACGCGCTCGTCCCCGTCCCCGCCGTGTCGCATCCCGCGTCAATCCGTACATCACCAGCGTGAGACAGAACACGAAAAGGAAGTCGGTGGAGAGCTTGCGCACGTAGAGCGCGTTGCCCACCATCGTCGACATGGCGATCCCGGCCAGCAGGCCCGCCTGCGAGCCGTACAGGTGCCGGCCCATGCGCCACGTGAGAAGCACGGTGCCGAGGGCCGCCAGCGCCGACCAGAAGCGCAGGGGCCACTCGACGGCGGCGCCGCGAAGCGTGATCGCCGTGAGCCAGAAGAGCAGCGGCGGCTTCTCGAGGTACGGCAGCCCGTTGAAGCGCGGCAGCACCCAGTCCCCGGTCAGGTACATCGTGCGCGCGATGTCGGCGTACAGGCCTTCGTCAGGGTCGAGCAGCTCGAGGCCGAGCGCGGTGAAGAGCAGCGGCCCGCTGAGGGCGAGCAGGACCGCGAGCGCCACCCACCGGGCGGGAAGCGCCGTCGTCGCCACCACTTCAGCGAAACGACCGTGTCAGCTCCACGCGGAGGACATGGTCCCAGCCGTCGTCGTGGGCGCGAAAATTCCGGTTCTCCACGTGGGCGAGGCGGTACTGGCCGAAGATGGAGTAGACGTTCGCGAACCGGTACGAGGCGTCGACGGCACCCGCGAGCGTGCGCTTCTTGATGGACTCGCGCGACGTGGTCGCTCCCGCCACCGCGCGGTTGATCTCGACCCCGATCATGAGGTCACGGTCGAAGCGCTTGCTCAGGCGCGTGTAGTACTCCTGGCCGTCGGTGCCGATGTGGTGACCGATCACCTCGCCGCGCGTCGAGTAGCCGCTACGGAACTGGTCGTGCGAGTACGTCAGCGTCGAGGTTCTCGCGTACTCGCTGCGCACCTCCAGCCCCTCGTCGCCGAAGACCCCGATCCAGTGCACACCCACCAGGAAGGACAGCGCCGCCTTCAAGGGAATGAAGTTGGTCTCGCAGCACGTGTCGTCCCAGCCGAACTCTCCGTACAGCCGCATGTCCTTGGCGGGCAGGCCCCAGCGGTCGATGTTCGCCAGCCTGAGGTCGGCGTCGATCGAGAACAGGTTGTTGCTCCGGAACTTCGCCTCCGCGTTGCGCTCGTCGCCGGCGGGGGGATAGAAGATCGCCCGTAGATTCTCGCCGGCATCCAGCTGCGGGCCGCCCTCGCCGTTGAACATGACCACGCGGCTGATCCCGAGCTCGAGGAAGGAGAAGGGCGTCACCGTCGCCCGCATGCCCGCCAGCTTCGCGCGCGGATGATCGCGCCGCTCCTCGAGCTGCGCCACGAAGAAGAACACGTTCGTGGGCCCCACCCACTCCCCGACGAGCGGCAGCAGGAACGGCTCCGCGCCCCCCACGCGCACCTGGTCCAGTGGCCGCGCGTTGTTGGACAGGATGAGGGAGCCGTGGGTGCCCGGCCCCCACCATAGATTCTCGCGGCCGACGAGCAGCTCCACGTTGAAGAGGGTGAGCTTGGCGTAGCCCGAGCAGCCGCGCCGCCCCGAACTCATCGTTGATCAGCATCTCCGGCTG
>JBKKCN010000593.1:0-2957 GCA_046712525.1 Candidatus Rokuibacteriota bacterium | reverse complement strand
CAACCCCGGGCCTCAGTACCGGAAGATGTGGGCCACCCTCGACGTGAAGAAGGCCAACGAGATGCTCGACAAGATCGGGCTCGCCAAGAAGGACGCCCAGGGCTACCGGCTGCGCGCGGACGGCAAGGGCCGGCTGCGGATCGAGATCATGACGCTCGGCGGGCAGTTCGTCCAGTACACGCAGATCTCCGAGATGATCCGCGAGCAGTGGAAGAAGATCGGCATCGACCTCGTGGTGCAGGAGGTCGAGCGGAGCCTCGCGCTCAAGCGCACGGCCGCCAACGAGCAGCAGCTCGGCGCGTGGAACAACGACGGCAGCGAGCACCTGTTCACCTTCCCGCTCCACGTGTTCCCCTTCGAGCTCGCCGCCGTCGCCTCCTCCGGGCCGCTGTACGTCAAGTGGTTCCACTCCGCCGGCGCGCAGGGCAAGGAGCCCGAGCCGCGGATGAAGGAGCTGATGGAGAAGTGGAAGAAGGCCTTCGGCGTTCCGGAGAAGGAGCGGATCCAGCTCGGCAAGGACGTGTGGAAGATCGCCGCCGAGGAGGTCTACATCATCGGCGTGATCGGCATGGGCCCGGCCTCCATGGGCGTGCGCGTGGTCAAGACGAACATGGGCAACATTCCGTCGCGCCAGTACAACAGTCCGGACGGCAAGACCCCGGGGATCTCGCGACCGGTGACGTTCTACTGGAAGTAGGCGGCAGAGAGAGGGCGCGGCGTTGCTGGCGTACATCGGACGTCGCGCCCTCCTCGCGGTGTTCACCGTGTGGGCGATCTCCGCCCTGGCGTTCGCGATCATCCAGCTGCCGCCGGGTGACTACGTCACGTCGTACATCGCCCAGATGGCGTCCATGGGCAGCGTGGTCAGCGACGAGGAGGCGCAGAACCTCCGGATCCAGTACGGCCTGGGCCAGCCGATCTACGTCCAGTACCTCAAGTGGATGAAGCTGGTCGTCCAGGGCGACTTCGGCATGTCGATGGAGTGGCGCCGGCCCGTCACCGAGGTGATCGGCGACCGGCTATGGCTGACGATGGTGGTGTCGGTGGCCGCGCTTCTCCTCACCTGGGTCCTGGCCCTGCCCATTGGCATCTATTCCGCGGTTCGTCAGTATTCCGTCGGCGACTACGTCGCGACCTTCATCGGCTTCATCGGCCTCGCCGTCCCCAACTTCCTGCTCGCCCTCGTGCTGCTCTACCTGGGATTCGTGTTCTTCAACGCCCACATCGGCGGCCTGTTCACGCCGGAGTTGCAGGACGCGCCCTGGAGCACGGCCAAGGTCTGGGATCTGCTCAAGCACCTGCCGATCCCAGCGGCGATCCTGGGACTGGCCGGCACCGCGCAGCAGATCCGCATCATGCGTGCGAATCTTCTCGACGAGCTGCGCAAGCCCTACGTGGTGACGGCGCGCGCCAAGGGGCTGTCCGAGCTGCGCGTGATCCTGAAATACCCGGTGCGGGTGGCCCTCAACCCGTTCGCGAGCACGATCGGCTACACGTTGCCCTACATCGTGTCGGGGAGCATCATCGTGTCGCTGGTTCTGGGACTGCCCACGGTGGGGCCGCTGCTGCTGAAAGCGCTCATCGCGCAGGACATGTTCCTGGCGGGGACCATCGTGCTCATGCTCGGCGTGATGACGGTGATCGGCACGCTGATCTCGGACATCCTGCTCGTCTGGATCGACCCGCGCATCCGGCTCGAGGACACCTGATGGCACTGGTCGCCGAGCCGCTGGCCGTTGCTCATGAAGAGCAGCGCATCTTCGTGGCCTCGCAGTGGCAGTTGATGTGGTGGCGGTTCCGCAAGCATCGCCTGGCCGTGGCCAGCGCTGCGGTCGTCGCCGGCTTCTACCTGGTGGTGGTGGGCGCGGACTTCCTCGCCTATGCGGATCCCGACGCCTCCGAGGCGCAGCGCTCGCTGATGCCCCCGCAGGCGATCCAGTGGTTCGACGGCTGGCGGTTCAGCCCCCACGTCTACGGCCTCAAAGGTGCCCGCGACCCGCAGACCTTCAAGCGCGTCTATCGAATCGATCCCGGCCAGAAGATCCCGATTCGATTCTTCGCCGAGGGCTTCGAGTATCGCTTCCTCGGCGTGATCCCGACCACGCGTCATCTGATCGGCGTGGACGCGGGCCTCGACGCCACGAAGACGATCTTTCTCCTCGGGACGGACGTGCAGGGCCGGGATCTCTGGTCGCGTCTGATGTACGCCACGCGTGTCTCGCTCACGATCGGGCTCTTCGGGGTGACGGTGAGTCTCGTGCTCGGCGTGGTCCTGGGCGGGTTCTCGGGCTTCTACGGCGGTGTCGCGGACACCGTGATCCAACGCGTCATCGAGATCCTCCGCTCGATCCCGACCATTCCGTTGTGGATGGGACTGGCGGCGGCGCTGCCCCGCGACTGGTCCGTCCTGCAGGTCTACTTCGCCATCACGATCATCATCTCGCTCCTGGGGTGGACAGAGCTGGCGCGCGTCGTGCGCGGACGGTTCCTGGCCCTGCGCGAGGAGGATTTCGTCGTCTCCGCGCGGCTGGTGGGGTGCAGCCAGATGCGCACCATCTTCGTGCACATGGTGCCGTCGTTCATGAGTCACATCATCGCGGCCACCACGCTCGCGCTGCCCGCGATGATCATCAGCGAGACGGCGCTGAGCTTCCTCGGCCTGGGCCTGCGCCCGCCCGCGATCAGCTGGGGCGTCCTGCTGCAGCACGCCCAGAACGTCCAGACGGTCGCGATTTCCCCGTGGCTGATGCTCCCCGCCCTGCCCGTGATCGTCGTCGTCATCGCCTTCAACTTCCTTGGCGACGGGCTGCGGGACGCCGCCGATCCG
The DNA here is from genome assembly GCA_046712525.1 of Candidatus Rokuibacteriota bacterium. Taxonomy (GTDB): domain Bacteria; phylum Methylomirabilota; class Methylomirabilia; order Rokubacteriales; family CSP1-6; genus JBBDXO01. The sequence continues at coordinate 130 of JBKKCN010000593.1, read as the reverse complement.
TATGGACGCTAGCGAACTCGGAGGGGGGCTTTGCCCCCCTTCCGACGGTCGTCGCACGCCTTCGGCGCGCTCCTTCCTGCCTCCCCCCAGCAACGAGGATTGCGCCGGCGAAGCCGGCGCTCGAACACGC
>JBKKCN010000592.1:0-2713 GCA_046712525.1 Candidatus Rokuibacteriota bacterium | reverse complement strand
GTCACCGGCCGCGTGCGCACGCTCTCCGACGGGCGGTTCCGCCACAAGGGACCGATGATGCGCGGCTTCGAGGGACGGCTGGGGACGACGGCCGTCCTCGACGTCAACGACGTGAAGGTCATCCTGATCTCGCAGCGGTGGCAGACGCTCGATCCCGAGATGATCCGCTTCGTCGGCATTGACCCGCTCGCCGAGAAGATCCTCGTCGTGAAGTCGACCATCCACTACCGCGCGGCCTTCGAGCCCATCGCCGCGGAGATCATCGAGGTGGACGGCCCCGGCCTCTCGTCGTCCAACCTCTCGCGCTTCACCTACACCCGCGTGCGCCGGCCGATCTTCCCGCTCGATCCGCTGTAGCGCTCACGGGGAGGCCGGCGACAGTGGGTTAGCCCGGGGATGCAGGACGTCGATCGCCCAGCCCACATCCAGACGCTCCCCCAGCCAGCCGGCGCACGTCGTGCGTTCGTGGAGGCGGAGGCCCTGAGCTTCGTGTCCCGCCCTGAGCAGTTGCACAGGATCGACGGACACGGGAGGCGGAGGCGGCACGTCATGGCGAGATTCGAGAGCGTGGTCGGGCCCCCTTGTGCCCAGTGGCGGAGGTGATGCCCTTGGCCGAATCGGACCCGCATCCCGGGAAGCGGCAGCCGTGATCGCGATGCTGGAGCGCTCGTCGCAACGCCGGCGGAATCGTCCGCGTGCGAGCGCCGATCTCCACCATGCGCCCCTCGGGATCGTGCCGCATCACCACCCGGCTGGCGTCGCACGCCAGACGCCGAGACGTTTCAGCTGGAACGTGCGCGCCGTCCTCGAGGACGGACTGGCCCGGCTGATCCGGATCCGCCAGCGCCGCGGCGTCGACGTGGACCACCACCTGATAGCGCTCTCCCGGCGCGCCGGGATCGAGTCGGTGCAGCGCCGTTTCCGCCAGCAGCGCCAGCGCGTCCGCCTGCTCCTGGATTGTTTGGATGGGGGGCCTCGACGGGCCCCCAAGCCCCCCGCGCTCGGCAGCACCGCGGCAAAGCCGCGGCGCTCCTCGATATTCCGACACCCTCCTCGCCGCCCGCGGACCACAACCATGCCGTCCTCGTCCGGATACACGTAAACCGCGCGGCTCTTGTGAAGCCGGGCGGCCTCTTGGTTCTCCGCGTTCCGATCCACGCGCCGCCAGCCGCGAACGATGCGCTCGACGTGCTCGGTCGTGCCGGCCCGCTCCACTGCCAGCAGCCGCTCTTCAGTCTCCGGCGTGGCACGCGCGTCAGGGCCCGCACCTTGGAGTACGAGAGTTCTCCGCACGCCAGCGCGCCAGCCAGGCGGGGCAGCGTCCCCAGCGCACGCGCCACGCGGACCTTCTCCCGCGCGGCCCCTCGGTCGAGTCCCACCCGCCAGCTCAGCCACGCGGCGCAGGAGCAAAATCCGTTGGCCCAGCCCTCACGGGCGTCGAACTCGCGAATGAGATCGAGCAAGCGGGCGGTGGCTGCCTCGAGGTGCGCCGACAGGTCGGCGATCTCGTCGCCCAGCCGGTCAAGTTCGGCAATGTGCTCCGGGGTAGCAACGAATGCTGACGAGTTGATCTCCATCGCGAGACGCCCCCTTTTGGTGGGACTCTACACCCCGTTTTCGGAGGCACTTGCCCGCCGCCAGGAGCGACGATTTCCGAGCGACCGCAACTTTTTTCGGTTCGGTCAGGGATGACACACGTGGTGCCAAGTGCGGCCCACGAGCGAGCGTCCAGGGATCGCCGCGGAACACGCCTGCATTGCGGGCAGCGAAGCTGTCAAGCGGAATCTAGTGGCGTCGCCCTTGGCTAGGATGCTTTAAGAGGCGAGTCAGTTCGGTCAGCTAAGGACGGTCAGCGCCGCAGCAACCGGAATGCGATGTCCGTGCCCTGGCCCCACGCGTAGGCGAGCGAGATCCACAGCATCGCGAGGGGCTCCAGCAGGCGCGCGCTCGCGAGCGGACCCGCGTCGACGACGTCGAAGCCCAGCGCCTTCACGAGCTCGGACACGGTGGCCTTTGCCGCGGCATCATCGCCGCACACGAACATGCTCACGGCGTCCTTGCCGTACTTGGGGTCGAGCATGTTGTTGGAGCCCGTGGAGTTCAGCGTCTTGACGACCTTCGCGCCCTTCGCCCAACCGGCCACCGTCTCTCCGCCCGACCTCGTGTGACCGACGGTGAGGCCGGAGAACGTCTCGTTGAGCGGATTGGTGACGTCGACGACGATCTTGCCCGCGAGATTGCCTGCGGCCCGGACGGCGCTCTCGGTCGCGCTCCACGGCGTCGCCAAGACCACCACGTCGCCGAAAGCCGCCGCCTGGGCAACCGAGCCCGCACGCCCGGTCGGCGTTCCCTCGAGGAGCGGCACCATCTTCGGGTCGTCGGGCTTGCGCACGCCGTACATCACCGCGTGACCGGCCACCGCCCAGCGCGTGCCGAGGGCGGCGCCGACGCGGCCGGCGCCGATGATGGCGATGTTCACGACGCGGGGACGAACCGCTGGCCGCCGTTCTCCCGCACGATGTAGCCAGGGTGCGGGAAGTGCGACGGCAGCACGAGCACGCCGGAGTCGGCGTGGCGCTCGATGAATTCACGCCGGGTACTCGCGGCCTGCTTGCCGTCGTGGCAGAACTGGCTGGACCACTGCGGCTCCGCCACCTGCACCGTGCGGTGCATGAGGTCGCCGGTAAAGACGGCCTCGCCCGCGCTCGTGCGC